>DATHTQ010000161.1:0-3088 GCA_035463055.1 Candidatus Limnocylindria bacterium | reverse complement strand
TGCGCATGACCGGCGAGTTCGCGGAGACCGTCAACCTCCAGTCCGGCGGCGGTTTCATCTGCCTTGCCGACAAGGTCTACGACCCGTTGGTGCGGGAGCTGCTCGGCATGCGCGAAGAACAGTTCGGGCAGCTGGTCACGCTGGAGCACACCGCGCCGCTGGGCGAAGAGGCGGCAAACGCGATGGGGATACCGCCCGGCATCCCCGTCGTCCCCGCCCATTCGGACGGTGCGTGCAGCCAGGCCGGCTCCGGTTGCGGCGGCCCGCGCGAGATGACGCTGTCCGTGGGCACCAGCGGCGCCATCCGCATGGTCAGCGATGTCCCGGTGCTGCCGGAGAACCGGGAGACCTGGTGCTACTGCGGCGTGCGGGGCTACCTCGCGGGCGCCGCGGTCGCGGGCGCGTGCAACTGCGTGGACTGGTTCCGCCATGTCCTGCTGGCCGGGGCGCCCTCCTACGAATCCCTGGAGGCGGGCGGCGTTCCCTATGGCGGAAATCCCCCCGTATTCCTCCCGTTCCTCTTCGGCGAACGGTGCCCCGGCTGGCGCGACGAGCGTCGCGCCGGGTTCCTGGACGTCGAGGGGCACCACACCCACCGCGACCTGTACCTGGCCCTGCAGATGGGCGTGCTGTTCAGCCTCCTGCAGTGTTATGAGCCGCTGGCTAAACTGATGGGCACGCCGGCGAAGACCGTCGTGTCCGGCGGCATCCTCCTGTCCCCCCGGTGGACCCGGATGGCCGCCGACATCCTGGGCCTGCCGCTCCTGCCGATGCGGAACAAGGACGCGTCGCTCATCGGCGCGGCCCTGCTGGCGCTGGAAGCCGCGGGCATGCGGCGGGACGGGGCGCGTCCGGACCTGGATGTGGGGGCGCTAATCCTGCCGGATGCAGGGCACACCGCATGGTACCGGGAGCAATACGCCCGCTACCTGCGCCGGTACGCGCAGACGTAGGCGGCGCGGCAGTCCCCTCCCCGCGCCGCTTATCCGTTGATATGATTCGGGCCGCCGCCATGGCGGCCCGTTTTTCAATACGTCTCGAACTGGGTGTTGTACAGCTCCGCGTAGAACCCTTGTTTCTCCATGAGCTCCTCGTGCCGGCCCTGCTCGACGATGTTGCCGTCGCGCACGACCAGGATGCGGTCCGCGGAACGGATGGTGGAGAGGCGGTGGGCGATGACGAACGCGGTGCGCCCGGCCATGAGCTTCCGCATCGCCTGCTGGATCCTCTGCTCGGTCTGGGTGTCCACGTTGGAGGTGGCCTCGTCGAGGATGAGCATCCGGGCGTCGGACAGCATGGCGCGCGCGATGGTGATTAGCTGCTTCTGCCCCTTGCTGATGTTCACGCCGTCGTCGCCGATGACGGTGTCGTAGCCCTTCGGGAGCCGGGAGATGAAGCCGTGGATCATCGCGGCCTTCGCGGCCTCCTCGACCTCCTGACGGGTCGCGCCGGGGCGGGCGTAGGCGATGTTATCCAGCACCGTGCCGTAGAACAGCCAGCTGTCCTGCAGCACCATCGAGTAGGCGCCGCGCAGGCTTGCGCGGGTGAGGGACAGCACGTCGTGCCCGTCCACCGTGATGCGCCCGGCGTCCGCGTCGTAGAAGCGCATCAGCAGGTTGACCAGCGTGGTCTTGCCAGCGCCGGTGGGCCCGACGATGGCGACCAGCTCGCCGGGCCTGGCGTGCATGTCGAAGTCCCGGATGACGGGCACGCCCGGGAGGTAGCCGAAGCGCACGTCCTCGGCCTTCACGTCGCCCCGGACGTCCCTGAGGACGGCGGCGTCCGGCGCGTCCGGCTTTTCCGGGACCGCGTCCATGAGGCGGAACACGCGCTCCGCCGCGGCCAGCGCGCTCTGCAGGTCACCCAGGATGCCCGCGGCCTCGTTGATGGGGCCGGAAAAGCGCCGGGAATACTGCACGAAGGCGGCGATCTCCCCCAGGCCCACCCGGCCTGCGAGGAACAGCGCCGCCCCGAAGACCGAGATGAGCGCGAGGGATATGTTGTTGATGAACCCGACGGACGGGCCCATCATGCTGCCGTAGTACTCGCTGGTCGTGTAGGCGGACACGGCCTCCGCGTTCCTTCCGCCGAAGGCCTCCAGCACCCGGTCCTCGCGGCCGTAGGCGCGGATGGTTTTCTTGCCGCCCATCATCTCCTCCATGAAGCCGTTGAGCTCCCCCAGCTTCTGGCCGCGCCTGCGGAACAGCGGCCGCGTGCGCCCGGTGATCCAGCGGATGTACACGACGGTGAGCGGCACCGTGACCAGGAACACCAGGGCGAGCACGGGCTTGATGGCCAGCATCATGCCAAGGGACACCGTGACCACCACGACGCTCTGCACAATTTGCAGGAAGTCGGAGGACAGCGTCTCGTTGACCGTGTCCACGTCGTAGCTGACGACGCTGATGATTTCCCCGGCCTGGTAGCGGTCGAAGAAGTGGACGGGCAGGGACACGAGCTTGTCGAACACGTCCCTGCGCATGCGGTGCACGATGTCGCGCGTCATGCGCAGCGTCACACGCGAGAGCACGTACGACAGCCCGGAGGACAGCGCGTAGAACAGGGCCATCAGCGCGCACAGGCGCAGCACCAGCGGGATGTCCGCCTGTCCCCTGCCCACGCCGGTCGCGTCGATCGCGAGGCCCGACAGCCGCGGCCCCACGAGGCCCAGCGACGCGGACAGCAGCGTGAGCAGCACCGCCAGCACGAGGCGGGCGCGGCTGCGGCCCATGTACTGCCACAGGCGCCTTAGGATCTGCCGCCGGGGCATCCGGGCCTCGCCCAGGGAACGCTTGTCCCCGCTGGTCTCCTGGCGGCTCATGCGGCCGCCCTTGATGATCCCGCCGCTCACCTGCGCGCCTCCGTCCCCGGCGCCTCGCCCTGGGCGAGCTCCGCCATCTGAGTCAGCGCGATGTCGCGGTAGGCGGGGCAGCTTTGCATCAGCGCGTTGTGCGTCCCCAGGCCGATGGCACGGCCGTCGTCCAGCACGAGGATCTGGTCCGCGCCCCGGATGCTGGACACCCGCTGCGCGATGACGATGCAGGTGACGTCGCCGCGCTGGGCCGCCAGCGCGCGGCGCAGGTTGGCG
>DATHTQ010000160.1:0-3883 GCA_035463055.1 Candidatus Limnocylindria bacterium | reverse complement strand
CTCTCCCCCGCTGCGCGGGAGAAAGGGAGAACTGCGGCTACTGCCGCTGGATTCGAGCAACACCGACCTTTGTCATCCTGACTGCGGTTCCCGCACGGGTCTGGAGTGCTCTTCTGCCTGCCCCCGCTGTCATCCTGAGATACCATGTAGCGAACAGGGCCGCTGCGATTACGCTAAACCTGGAGGGATTTCACTCAACCAGGAGGAGCGTATGAAGACCGCAGCGACCCCGAAGCAGACTGGCCCGGTGACGACGCCCGCGCTGTGCATGGCCATCGAGAGCGGCGCCTCGGAGTGGAAGTTGTACTTCAGCACCGGCCTGGGTCAACATCCGCGTGAGCGGACAGTTCCAGCGCGGCGCCTGGACCGGCTGATGGCGGAGGTGGAGCGGGCGAAGAAGCACTTCGGGCTGCCGGCCGACGCAGCGGTGGCGAGCTGCTACGAAGCGGGACGGGACAAGTTCTGGCTGCACAGGGCGCTCGTGGCGCATGGGATTTCCAACGAAGTGATCGAGTCGGCGAGTATCGAGGTACCGCGGCAGAAGCGGCGTGCGAAGACGGATGGGATCGACGGGAGGAGCCTGCTGCGGCTGCTCTGGCGGTACCACAACGGGGAGCGGGAGGCGCTGCGGACCGTGCGGGTGCCGACGGAGGAGGCGGAGGATCAGCGGGAACTGCATCGGGAGCTCGCCACGACGAAGAAGGACCGGACGCAGGTGGTGAACCGGATCCGGGGGCTGCTGGCCGGCCACGGCGTGGTTCTGCAGAAGCTGGACAATCTGCCGGCGCAGCTGGAGCACGTGCGTCTCTGGGATGGCAAGCCACTGGCGCGGGGCATCAAGGACCGGCTGCTGCGCGAGTGGCGAAAGGTGGCGCAGCTGACGGAGCAGATCCGGGAGATCGCGGCCGAGCGGCGCCGCCTGCTGAAGGAGGCGAAGGACGAAGCGACGGAGTGCGCGCGCAAGCTGATGCAGGTGCGCGCGATCGGCGAGAACGCCGCCTGGATCTTCTCGACCGAGTTCTTCGCCTGGCGCGACTTCCAGAACCGGAGGCAGGTGGGCGGGCTGGCCGGGCTGACGGGGACGCCGTACCAGAGTGGCGTGGTGAACCGGGAGCAGGGGATCAGCAAAGCGGGCAACCGCTGGGTCCGCGGGATCGTGATCGAGATCGCCTGGCTGTGGCTGCGCTACCAGCCGCAGAGCGAGTTGAGTCGGTGGTACGAGCGCAAGTACGGGCACGGCAACTCGCGGCTGCGACGGATCGGGATCGTGGCGCTCGCGCGCAAGCTACTGATCGAGCTCTGGAGATACCTGCAGACTGGAACGCCGCCGGCGGGAGCGCTGCTGAAGGGCCGCTGAGCGAGGCGGCAGCACCGCAGTTAGCAGGAGAAGGCTGAAGGACAGAGCACCGCGCACGCGGGTACGAGGACCCGTTTAGCTCCCGGGTCTGCAGATGGCAGACCGATCCTGAGATGGGGTTCCTCGCCCGCGCTTCCAAGACTCGCCCAGAGGCGAATACGGCATTGGGTGACTGGCTTCGTGCCGGCACGGATAGAAGGTGGTCCACGGGCACAGGTGCCCGGGCCCAGAAGGGAAGCGGCTCGCGATGGGCGGTGCGGGCAAAAGACGTGAGGCGGGGGGAGATTCGCAGGGAATCTGCCCCAGGGAGAGATCGTCCCTACACCAGGCGAGGCTTGACAGCGTGGCTCATAGAAGGGAGCGCCGCGCAGAACCCCCGTCACGCGAAGATGCCTGCGCGCGACCGAAGGATCTGTCGGCGTAGCGCGGGGACCCTGCCCGTGCACATCCCGGCGCGGGCAGAGTCCGTGCACTCCGGCAACCAGATTCTTCGGTCGGCGCCGCATGCTTCCAGGGAAGGCAGGATCACGCGGGCGCCTCCCTCAGAATGACAGCGGAGGGCAGGCAGGAAAACAACTACAAACCCGGTCCGGAACCGCTGTCGGGAAAACAAGGCAAGGTGTTCGAGGTGTAGCACCCTCTCAGCCTCGGTTATTCACCACGGGGGTAGCATTGCCCCAGCGCGGCATCTAGAAGTGCGTGGCTGGCTTACGGGCGCCGTGACGGCCTCCTGCGAGCGCAGTACCCCTACCCCAGCTTGCGCAGGGGGAGTGCACGTTCCGAGTTCCCCGCCCGAGGGGGCCTACGCTGGAGTGGGCAGGGCCTGGAACCGGGGCGAGCCGCGCGCCGGGTAGCGCTGGTTCAGCTTCCGCATGAAGCGGTTCCACAGCGCCGCCCGCGCCGCGTCGATCACGAAGCGGATCGTGCGGCTGCCCAGAAGGGCACGTCCGGTGACCTTCAGGACCAGTTGGCGGAAGCGCGTGCGGCTCATGCGGACACCTTCCTCCCGTTCCAGCAGTTCTGCCCCGGCGTGCAGCAGGTTGGCCGCGACCAAGCTCAGCAGCAGGCGCGCCTCGTTGGCGGCGAAACTGTCCGGCTCGTCGTAGGGTGCCTCGACCTCCCGGCTGCGGTAGCGCGTCTTGGGCCGCGGCGCCGACGAGAGCGCCACGTCCAGCGCCTGGTTCCAGTCGCCGAAGTCCTTCTCCGCCGTGCCACGCTGCCGGTACCGCTCCAGCAGGGTCTCTGCGGTGAACGCCACGGACGCGTTGCTCAGCAGGAAGAAGTGGTCGAGGAAGAGTTCCCCCTGCTCGCGGCTGCGCTCCACGACCACCAGCACCACGCGCCGCGGGTGCGTCCAGCTTCCGGCCCGGTACGTCAGCTCGTGTGTCCACACCCGCTCCTCACCGGCTGGCACCGGACTGCGGGGCAACGCGAGGAGCGGCGCCGCCAGGCGCTCCAGCGCGGCATTCGTCTTCAGCCGCGCCACGTAGAGAAAGCCTTCCTCCTCCAGCGTCTCCAGCAGTTCCGGCTCCGGGAAGCCCGCGTCGGCTCGCAGCCACACCTGCTCCGCCCAGTTCCGGGCCCGCCGCAGGATCGGCAGCACGAAGGCGAGTCCGCCGTCGGCCGTGTGCACGTTCCCCGGCCGCAGCTTCGCGCCCAGGTAGTCGCCCCACTCCGAGCGGACGACGATCGGGTGGTAGCATCGCATCCGGTAGTGCCCGTTCCAGGCGCTGCCCGGTTGCTGGCCGAACACCTCGCGCGGCAGCGAGTCCAGGTCCAGCGTCGTTTCCCTGTACCGCTCACCGGGACGCGGGCCTCGCCGCTGCTCCGCCGCGTCCAGCAGGACCGCTCCCATCCCGCTCACGTTCACCGGCATCCCGAGATCCTGCGTCAGACGGCTGAGCGTGGGCTGCGAGCACAGCCCCTCCGGCTCGCGATCCACCGCCTCGCGCAGCGGCCGCTGCCCTCGCCGGCTGGAAACCGCCAGGCGCAGCGCCGGATCGTCGCGCAGCAGCTTCACGTCGGATTGATCGCTCCACCCCTGGGCCAGCAGCAGGACCGCCGTACGAAGCAGTTCCTGGAACGGGTGCGTCACACGCGCTGGATCGCGCGGATCATGCAGATGCCGTTCGAACAACTGCGGATAACCGAGCCGATCCAGCACCTCGCGCAGCAGCAGCGATCCTGATTCGCCGCTCACGCACTCCGGCCGCGCCTCCAGGTGAATGGACCGGTTGAATTCCAGGGGAAAGAGTGTACCTTGAGAGTCACCCATGGCGTAGATTCACGGGCTTGTGGACGGATGGTTGCTTCGACACCACCCATCTTACTGCAACCCAAGAAGATGCGACATGGGTTTTTTCTATCTATGACTCATGAATCCCGTTTGGGGTGAATAAGGCAGGATCACCTGCACCTCGCCTTCCTCGCATTGCGCCGGAAAGCCCGGAACCGGCGCGGCCGGGGGATTTCCCGCGCAGGCGGCGAGCGGCACGATGATGCAACAGGCGAGCAGGCGGAAACGAC
>DATHTQ010000159.1:0-1664 GCA_035463055.1 Candidatus Limnocylindria bacterium | reverse complement strand
GGCCGCCGTCGGCGACGAGCTCGCCATCGCTCATCCGCTGGGTCCCACCAGTCCGGAGACGGTGGCGACCGTGCTTGGCGGTCCGGCCCTCTTCCTGTGTTGTTGTCCAAGGACAATGACCGCTAACTGTTCTGGGAAGATGTCCGCTCCGCCTTGAACGACGCGCGCCAGGGATGGGTCGGTGCCGGTGGCCGTCGTGCCCGAGGCGCAGGCTCCGCCTGCGCCGCCTGCTCACGGACATCCTCCTCGAGGAGGATGTCCGTGAGCAGGGCTGAACTGACAGATGGCACAGCGGACGCGCGCGGTCCGCCGCGGGTACGCAAGCGCGGCGTATCCTCCGGCGCGGGGGTGCTCATCAGCCGCTGCTCCTGATACCAGACGCTCAGACTGCCATCCAGATGCTCACGCACCTCGACGACGGCCCGCGCCAGGCTGGCACGACGAGGCTGGGCGTGCAGCTGCAGCCGCTGGCCGCCGAACCCAATGGTGTCGTCGTTGGCTACCGTGCGTTGATAGCACAAACAACAGATCTGCCAGGGATCGCCCCCGGCCGGGAGCGGCTGGTAGGCCGAATCGTTCTCCGTGGCGGGCACGGCAAAGCGGGGGGTGAACCGGGCCAGGAAGCCGGGCAGGAACGCCTTGGCCGCGCCCAGAGTGTCAATCCCGGCCAGGCGCAGTTCGACCACCAGGCGATCTTGCAGCGTGCCGAAGAGACGCTCGACCCGCCCCTTGGCTTGCGGCGAGTGGGCGCGCACCGAGCGGATGCCCAGCTGCTGCAAGGCGCGCCCCACCTGGGTTGGCGCCCGCGCCCCGGCCAACTGCTCGGCGAGGCTGTCCCGCGCCTGGGGTTGGCGGCGAAAGATGCCGTGGCCATCGTGGTAGACCGCTTGAGGACAGCCCACGCCCTGCACCAGTCCCAGCAGCACCGTCAAGTACCCCGCCGCATCCTCCTGCTCCCGGAACAGTGCCCCCACCACCTCCCCCGTCGCATCATCGATCGCTGCCAGCAGGACCACGAACGGGGCGTCGTCTCCCAGCCAGCGGTGCTGACTGCCATCGATCTGGACCAGCATCCCGGCGCGCGCCTTCCGTTCTCGCCGGCTCCGATGCTGGGGTGCCCGTCGCGTCCGTGGCCGCGCCAGCCCCGCACTCATCCGCAGCCGGCGCACGGTGGAGCGGGAGACGGTGATCCCCTCCTCACGGGCCAGCAACTCGCTCAGATGCGTGTCATTGACCCCGGCATAGCGACCTGCCGCCAGCCGCACGATCCGCGCCCGCATCTCCGGCGCGAGGGTCTGCGCCGGCGAGCGCCCCCGATTGCCATGCACCACGCCTGCCGGTCCCTCCGTCCGGTAGGCCGCCAGCACCCGCCGCAGCTGCCGCTCCGACAGCCCCAGCATCACGGCCGCCTCCTGCCGCCCGACCTCCCCGCTCAGCACCGCTGTGCAGACCATCGTCCGCTCCTGCTCCGTCCGGTTCATCGTGAGTGTGTCCTTCATGCCCGGACACAATCACAGAACAGTTCACCCGGTCAAAGTCATAGAACAACAACAGAACGAGAACACTCGGTTGACAGGGAACAACGTGAGGTATAGGATGACGAGAGGTTCCCAATCTCAGTTACCCCGCCGCCGTCGGTTCGTCACGTCACGCGCGTCAGGAGG
>DATHTQ010000158.1:0-11540 GCA_035463055.1 Candidatus Limnocylindria bacterium | reverse complement strand
TGACCATGCGGATCGCGCCGCTGGTGCCCACGGACAGCGTCATCTCGCGCGGGCCGCCGCACCCGGAGCCGGCCTGGCTGCACGCGCCGTCCGAATGGGCGGGGACGACGGGGATGCCGGGCGGTATCCCCATCGCGTTTGCCGCCTCCTCGCCCAGCGGCGCGGTGTCCTCCAGCGTGACCAGTTGCCCGAACTGCCTTGCGTCCATGCCGAGCAGCTCCAGCACCAACGGGTCGTAGGTTTTGTCGGTCAGGCGGATGAACCCGCCGCCGGACTGGAGGTTGACGGTCTCCGCGAACTCGCCGGTCATGCGCAGGAAGCAGTACCCGCCCTGGGTGACGGCGTGGCGGCCCTGAAGGCGCAAGCCCTGGTCCCTAAGGTAGAGCAGGGTCTGGCGGGGGTAGGTGACGTTGGGCATGCACCCCGTGGAGCGGTACAGCGCCTCGGCCAGCGCGGCGTCGCCGCGCATCTCCCGGCTTTTGGGCGCGGCCGCCGCGTATTCCCATGTATATACGGGGGTGACGGGCCGCATGTCCCCGCCGCACACGCAGACGGAATGCCAGGTGGAGCCCAGCGCGACCGCCTCCACCGCCCTGCCCTCCGCCACCCTGCGCCCCGCGCGCAGCAGGGCCAGGTATACCGCCTCGGCGTCCTGGGTGCCGTCCTGCGCGACGTCCGGCGCGTACGCCTCCGTTTCGGCCGCCACGACGCCCAGCGCGCCGTCGTACAGCATCGCCTTGACGGAGCTCGTGCTCGTTTCCAGCGCCAATACCAGCATGGCTGCCTTTCCTGCCTGCGCAATTTCGCCTTGGTCAGCGGACGATATAGGGGCATCCCTCGCCCGTCAGCACGCCGATCAGGTTGCGCACCGCCGTGACGCCCATGGCCCGGACCGCCTCGGCGGTGTGCGCCCCGGTGTGGGGCGTGAACACTACGCCGGGCAGCCCCAGCAGCGGCGAATCCCGGGGCGGCTCCTGCTCGAACGCGTCCAGGCCCAGGCCGCGCAGCTTGCCCGCGCGCAGCGCCTGCGCCGCCGCCTCCTCGTCGATGAGGCCCCCGCGCGCGGTGTTGATGACGATGGCGCCGTCCCGCATCTCCCGGAACCGGGCCGCGTCCAGCATGTGCCGCGTCTGCGGCGTAAGCGGGGCGTGCAGCGACACGACGTCGCTGGTGCGCAGCAGCTCGTCCAGGCCCGCCTCCGCGATGCCGTGGCGCAGGGCGAAGTCCCGGTCGATGTACGGGTCAAAGGCCTGCACCGCCATCTCCATCGCCCGGGCGCGCACCGCAAGCTTTTTGCCGATGGTGCCCAGCCCGACGATGCCCAGCGTCTTCCCGGCGAGCTCCACCCCGCAGGCCCTGGGCCACTCGCCCCGCCCCACCGCCTGGTGCAGCGCGGGGATGTCCCTGGCAACAGCCAGCATCAGGCCAATGGCCAGTTCGCACACCGCCGTCGCGTTCGCGCCGGGCGTGTTGGCCACAACGATGCCCCGCTCCCGGCAGGCGTCCAGGTCCACCCGGTCCACGCCCGCCCCGTAGCGTGATATCACCCGGAGCGACACCGGGGCGGCGCGCACGACGTCGGCGGTGAAATGGTCCAGCCCGGCTATGCAGCCGTCGGCGCCGTCCAGCCGGCGCAGCAGTTCTTCGCCCTGCAGCGGGACGCCCAGGTCGTTGTATGCCACCTCATCGGCGAATCCCTCCAGCAGGGCGCGCGCTTCGGCGTTCTCCGGCTTGAGGAACGAGGTGGGGGTGACGAGGATCTTCATGCGTGCGTTCCTTCTGTCTGCATGCCGCATGGGCGAACGGGAGGGGCGGCCGGGGGACGGGCTTGCCGCAAGGCTTTCCGGGTGGCTCTCCCTATCGGATGTCTGCCGGAATCCTACCAAAATGCCCCTGCACCGTCAATCGTCCTTTCCCTGGCTTGGCTCTTGACGCTGCAGCCCGGAAGGGGCGCGGATGCAGGCGTGGAAAGACAGCCCTATCCCTCGCCACACGCGGCGGCCGACCCGCAAGCCGCGATATGGGTGGCTTTCCGCAGGCGTCCGGGCAGGCATGCACCTGGTTGCTGGGCATTTGTCGGCGGAATAGCCAACATGCCCTAGAATGTTGGAAAAACGACAATACACAAGAAATGGTATCGACGTACATGTTGATTTATCCCGTATGGATGAATATAGTATCAATCAATATAGAAAACCTTTATTTATTGCATATTCGGCCTGTTGGGCGCTTTTTCGCACCGGTCTGACAACAGAAAAGAAGGGACACCCGCATGAAGAGAAATTGGGTCTTCTTGGTCGCCGCACTCTTTCTCATCACGATTTCAGGTCTGACCGTGGCATCCATGTCCGCCATCCCGCCCGCCGGGTACGTGAAGGTGCCCGACAATGAGGTGGACAACCAGAGGATGCAGGACCTGAAGTCGCTGGCCAACAACTTCCTGGAGCAGGGATACGGCGTTATCGTGGAGGTACAGGCACTGCGCAACGGGGGTACGGGCACGGACACGTACGTGGCCATCTTCATTCCCGAAGGCGTGGTCGGTCCCCAGGGCCCCCAGGGACTCCGCAGCGCCACCGGCGCCAAGGGCGACAAGGGCGATCCCGGCGCGCCTGGCCCGACAGGGCCGCAGGGCGCCGCCGGGCCCGCGGGCCCCATGGGCCCTGCCGGACCGCCGGGACCCGTCGGCCCCATGGGCCCCACCGGGCCGCAGGGCCTGGAAGGGCTCATCGGTCCCATGGGCATCGACGGACCCCAGGGACCCCAGGGACCCACGGGTCCAAAGGGCGATACGGGAACCACGGGCCCGCAGGGCATCGAAGGGCTGATTGGCCCCAAGGGTGACACGGGCAACGTGGGCGCCACCGGTCCGCAAGGACCCCAAGGTCCGCAGGGTCCCCAGGGCCCGCAAGGTCCCATGGGGATGACAGGCGCCACCGGGCCGGAAGGCCTCATTGGCCCAATGGGCATGACGGGCCCCACCGGACCTCAGGGACCGCAAGGCCTCCAGGGTCTCCAGGGCCTGCAGGGTGCCCAGGGCCCCGTCGGCCCCATGGGCATGACCGGAGCAACGGGGCCGCAGGGTCCCCAGGGTGAAACGGGCCTGATGGGCGCGACCGGCGCGACTGGCCCGGAAGGCTTGGCCGGTCCCAAGGGTGATACCGGCGCAACGGGCGTGACGGGACCGCAGGGTCCCCAGGGCGAAATGGGCCTCATGGGCGCGACAGGGGCGACGGGCGTGACAGGGCCGATGGGCCCCGTAGGCCCGCAGGGTCTCCAAGGCATCATGGGTCCCACGGGTCCCCAGGGTGTCTCGGGTCCCATGGGCGCAACAGGCGCGACAGGTGAAACAGGCGCGACAGGGCCGATGGGCGCTGTAGGCCCGCAAGGCCTCCAGGGCATCCAGGGTCCGGCCGGACCGATGGGCCCCGCCGGTCCGCAGGGTGAGACGGGAGCAACTGGCCCCGCCGGCCCGCAGGGCGAGCAGGGAATCCAGGGCATCCAGGGTCCCGCCGGTCCGCAGGGTGAGACGGGAGCGACTGGCCCCATCGGTCCGCAGGGTGAGCAGGGACTCCAGGGCATCCAAGGCCCCGCAGGCCCCGCTGGTCCGCAGGGCGAGATTGGGCCGACAGGCCCGACCGGCCCCACCGGCGCGACCGGACCGCAAGGCCCGGGGGTGATGGAACCGCATACCCATACCTACGTTGATGTTTACCCGACGCAAACCAGTCAGCAATCAACTGTGACCCGCACCACCTCGGGCTACCAGGTCGGCCCGTAACACATCCTTCGGACCGCACGGGGGCCGCGCGCAGGCGCGGCCCCCGGTTGCGGTTCCCCCGGCCCTATGGCTGTATCGCTCCATAACAATGGCCCGCTGCTTTCGCAGCGGGCCGGGGTCCTATTCGATTTCCGGGTCGTTCCACCTGGATCCGTGCTTCCGGGTTCCTGGGTTCGGTGTTGCTGCTCCGCCCGGTATCATTTCATGTTTCCCATTGCGGGAAATGGCTGGTTGGTTCCACGTTCCATCCTGGGATAATACCGGGTCGGTCACTCTGTCACGTTTCGCCTGCACTCAGTCCACTTCAGGGTGTCTGATCTATGCTCAACGGGCGAAGCTAGCAACGAAGGGTACGGTTTCTGGTGTGCTCAGTAAATCGTCCCCCCTTCTCGAGCCGACTTGGTTCCATGTCTCCCGGCTCACTACGAGTATACCCAAGTACGAAAGATGTAATCTACGGAAATAAATCAACCAAAAATAATAAAAACGGACCAAAAAGCCTGCATTTCCCGGTACTGCGCTGCCGGATTCATGGCAACGCACGAAACCTGTTCTCCAAAAAATTTTTCCAGCATCCGTGAACCAGGCGGGAATAAGGGATTTTGGACAGCCGCCCTTGACGCCGACGCTCCGCGCCGCTACCCTGCCCATGAAGCCGATGCGGCGGCCGTGCCCCAGCAGGGTATGAAATCCCTGGCCCTCAAAAAAAACAGACCGGAGGAAACACCCATCCGCCTGCCGTTTGAACGCCTCGCCCTCAGCCCCGCCCACCTGCGGCGCTACCGGGTCTTTGCGGGCCTGGCGCTGGCGGTGTTCGCGCTGGCGCTCGTGATGTCCATGATGCCGGGCGACCTGTCCGGCCGGCAGAGCGCGCTGGTGCAGCGGCTGATCTACCGCCTGACCGGCCTGCGCCTGGACGAGACGGTGGTGCGCAAGGTGGGCCACTTCGCGGAGTACGCGGCGCTGGGCGCCTTCGCTGGGCTCGCGCTGGCGCAGCTGAAAAGGACGCGCTGGGCCGCGGCCAAGGTGGTGCTGGCCGGGTTCGTCGCGGCGTTCCTGGACGAGACCCTGCAGATATTCACGGGCCGCGGGCCGGCCATCGTGGACGTTTGGATCGATACGCTCGGGGTGGCGTTCGGGCTGGGCTTCGTGCTCGCGCTCAATGCGCTGTTCTTCGGCGGGGAGGACCCGCGCGGGAGCGCCCCGCCGCAATAGAGCCCGCGCCGTATGGAAAAGGCAGCCCGCTTGCATGTCGGGCTGCCTGTGTGTCCTTGTTGGGCATGCCGTAGGGCGCGGGCGTCAGCCCTCTTCTGCCTTTTCGGCCGCCTTGGCGCATTCGCCGCCGCCGCAGGCGCAACCCTCGCAGGGGCTGCGCTGCTCCGCCTTGCGGCCGCGCAGCGAACCGCCCGTCAGCAGGGTGAGCAGCAGGATGATGCCCGCGCCGATGAGGACGGGCACGATCCGGGACAGGACTCCGGCCATCGCGGGCCTCCTTTCCATGGGTCTGCCCCTCTATGATACCCCTCGCGCCCCCGCGGGGCAACCTCCCGCGCTTTGAGCCGGGGGGCGCTTCCTGTATAATGTCCGGGGGCGGAAGAACCGCCCCGGGCAAGGAGAGCGGATGGGCAAGTTCGTCCTGGTATCCCCGTTCGGCCCCAAGGGGGACCAGCCGCAGGCCATCGCGGCCCTCGCGGAGGGGGTTGCCGCGGGGGACAGGGGGCAGACCCTTCTGGGCGTGACCGGCTCCGGAAAGACGTTCACGATGGCGTCGGTCGTCGAGCGCGTGCAGAAGCCGACGCTGGTCATCGCGCACAACAAGACGCTCGCCGCGCAGCTGTGCGCGGAGTTCCGCGCGTTCTTCCCCGACAGCGCGGTCGAGTATTTCGTCAGCTACTACGACTACTACCAGCCGGAGGCCTACATCGCCTCCAGCGACACCTATATCGAGAAGGACTCGTCCATCAACGACGAGATCGACCGCCTGCGCCACAGCGCGACCGCGGCGCTCAAGGAGCGGCGGGACGTGCTCATCGTGGCGTCGGTCTCGTGCATCTACGCGATGGGCGACCCCGCCGAGTACCTCGACCAGATGCTCTCGCTGCGCCCGGGGATGGAGCTCACGCCCGAGGGGCTGGCGCGCCAGCTCGTGGGCATCCAGTACGAGCGCAACGACATCTCGCTGGAGCGCGGGATGTTCCGCGTGCGCGGCGACGTGGTGGACATCATCCCCATCGGCCTGGCGGAGACCGGCCTTCGGGTGGAGTTCTTCGACCGCAGGGTCGAGCGCATCTCCGAGACCCACGCGCTGACCGGCAAGTCGCTGCGCGTGCTCGCCCACGCCGCGCTGTACCCCGCCACCCACTACGCGACCAACGAGGAGAGCCGCGAGCGGGGCCTGCGGCAGATGGAGGCCGACCTCGCCGACCGGGTCGCCTTCTTCGAGCGCGAGGGGCGGCTGCTGGAGGCCCAGCGCCTCAGCCAGCGCACCAACTACGACATCGAGATGCTTCGGGAGCTGGGCTTCGTCTCCGGCATCGAGAACTACAGCCGCTATTTCGATGGGCGCAAGCCGGGCCAGCCGCCGTTCACGCTGCTGGACTACTTCCCCGAGGACTTCCTGTGCTTCATCGACGAGAGCCACGTGACCCTGCCGCAGATCCACGGCATGTACAACGGCGACCGTGCGCGCAAGACCGCGCTGGTGGAGTACGGCTTCCGGCTGCCATCCGCCTACGACAACCGGCCCCTGACGTTCGACGAGTTCCAGGCGCGGGTGCCCCAGACCATCTACGTCTCCGCCACCCCCGCCGCCTACGAGCTGGAGCACAGCGCGCGCGTGGCGGAGCAGATCATCCGCCCCACCGGCCTGCTGGACCCGAAGATCATCGTCCGCCCCGCGACCGGGCAGGTGGACGACCTGGTCGGCGAGATCAACCAGGTCGTGGGCAAGGGCTTCCGCGTGCTGGTGACGACGCTGACCAAGGTCATGGCGGAAACGCTCTCCACCTACCTGCGCGAGATGGGCATGCGCGTGCGCTACCTGCACTCCGACATCAAGGCGCTGGAGCGCATGGAGCTGCTGCGCGACCTGCGTCTCGGGGTATACGACACGCTGGTGGGGATAAATCTGCTGAGGGAGGGGCTGGACCTGCCCGAAGTGGCGCTGGTGGCCATCATGGACGCCGACAAGGAGGGTTTCCTGCGCTCGGAGACCAGCCTTGTGCAGACCATCGGCCGCGCCGCGCGCAACACCGAGGGGCGCGTCATCATGTACGCCGACCACCCGACCGACTCGATGATGCGCGCCATCGGCGAGACCAACCGCCGCCGCGCCATCCAGGAGGAGTACAACCGCCGCAACGGCATCACCCCGGAGACCATCGCCAGCGCGGTGCGCGAATTGATCGCGATCACCGAGTCCACCGACGAGGACGCGCGCATGCGCGGCCTGGACGAGACCGAGCGGGCGGAGCTGGCCCGTTCCGTGGAGGACCGGATGCTCGCCGCCGCCCAGAACCTGGACTTCGAGCAGGCCGCCAAGCTCCGCGACGAGCTGTTCCAGCTGCGCGGGGAGAAGCCGATGGAGAAGAAGCAGCCGCGCGGGCCCCGGCGCAAGCAGCCCAAGCGGCACAGGTAACCCCAAAAGAAACGGACAAGGAGGGGTCATGAGCGGGGACATCAACAACCGGGAATACAGGAAGGAAAAGCTGCGCGACATCATCGCCCAGCTGCACGAGGGCCGCACCGTGGACGAGGTCAAGGGCGAGTTCGCCGAGGCGTTCGGCAGCGTGTCGGCGGAGGAGATTTCCCAGGCCGAGCAGGCCCTCATCGCGGGCGGGCTGCCGGTGTCGGAGGTGCAGCGCCTGTGCGACGTGCACGCCGAGGTGTTCAGGGAAAGCATCCGGGAGGACCGGCCCGCGCTGACCGCGGACTCGCCGGGCCACCCTGCCCACACGCTCAAGGCCGAGAACGCCGCGATGCGCGGCCTCATCGAGAAGATCCGCCAGGGTCTGCGCATGGGGCTGGACGTGCGGGAGGATGCCAGGCGGCTGTCCGGCGTCGACAGCCACTACAAGGTCAAGGAGAACCTGCTGTTCCCCTACATGGAGAAGTACGGGGTGACCGCGCCGCCCAAGGTCATGTGGGGCGTGGACGACGAGATAAGGGCCGACGTGGCCGGGGCCCTGGAAGCGCTGGAGCGCGGGGACGCCGAGCCGCTCAAGGCCGCGATGTCCCGCCTGGACGACATGGCGTTCAAGGAGGAGAACATCCTGCTGCCCATCCTCATGGGCAAGCTCAGCGAGGACGAGTGGCTGCAGGTCGCGTCCGACCGCGACGAGTTCGGCGACTTCCTCATCGGCCCGCCGCCCCGGTTCACGGGCAGCGCGGAGGGCGCGGACGACGCGCAGGCCGCCAGCCTGCCGGACGGCAAGATCCAGCTGTCCACGGGCGCGCTGCTGCCCAGCGAGCTGGAGGCGCTGCTCAACACCCTGCCCATCGACATGACGTTCGTGGACAAGGACGGGCGGGTGCGCTACTTCTCCCACGGGAAAGACCGCGCGTTCCCCCGCCCTAAGTCGGTCCTGGGCCGAGAGGTCGCCAACTGCCACCCGCCGGCCAGCCTGCACGTGGTGCTCCGGGTCGTGGACGACCTCAAAAGCGGCCGCAAGGACGTGGAGGACTTCTGGATCAAACAGGGTGAAAAGCTCATCCACATCCGCTACTTCGCGGTGCGAGGGCCAGGCGGCGAGTTCCTCGGCGTCGTGGAGACCACGCAGGACATCGCGCCGCTGCAGGATATCATGGGGGAGAAGCGCATCCTGGACGCTAAGTAAATTCCTTCCCCCTGTATGAAGGCCCCTTTACGCCAAGGGGCTTTCCGCATTAAAATGGGCGCATTCTTTTGTGCGAGGTAACGTGTGAAACGGCTGCGCGTCCCCAAGGACTACCACCCCTTCCTGGACCTCTACGAGACCCAGGAGGCCATCGCGCTCATCAAGGAGACCTTCACCTCCTTCCTGTCCAAGGCGCTCTCCCTCAAGCGCGTGTCCGCGCCGCTGTTCGTGCCGGAGGACAGCGGCCTCAACGACGACCTCAACGGGGTGGAGCGGCCGGTCTCCTTCGACATCCCCGACACGCACGTGCGGGCGCAGGTGGTCCACTCCCTCGCCAAGTGGAAGCGCCAGGCCCTCAAGCAGTACGGGTTCCCGATGCACGAGGGGCTGTACACCGACATGAACGCGATCCGGCGCGACGAGACGCTGGACAACCTGCACTCCATCTACGTGGACCAGTGGGACTGGGAGAAGGTCATCTCCGAGGAGGAGCGCACGCTGGACACCGTGCGCGACGCGATGCAGAACATCGTGACCGCGATCATCTGCACGTTTGACCTGCTCAAGTGGAAGTACCCGCGCCTGCCGGTCAAGTTCAAGCACGACGTGCGGTTCGTCACGACCCAGGAGCTCGAGGACCGCTGGCCGGAGCTGACCCCCAAGGAGCGGGAGGAGCGCATCGTGCGGGAGTACCGCACCTGCGGCATCCTTCAAATCGGGGGCGCGCTGAAATCGGGACAGCGGCACGACGGCCGCGCGCCGGACTATGACGACTGGGACCTCAACGGCGACATCTTCTTCTGGGACGACCTGCTGGGCTGCGCGATGGAGATATCCAGCATGGGCGTGCGCGTGTCGCCCGACTCCCTGGACCGGCAATTGACCCTTTCCGGCTGCGGGCACCGCAGGGAGCTGCCCTTCCACCGGTCCCTGCTGGCGGGAGAGCTCCCGTTCACGATGGGCGGGGGCATCGGGCAGAGCCGCATGTGCATGCTGCTGCTGGGCAAGGCCCACATCGGCGAGGTCCAGTCGTCCTACTGGGACGACGAAACGCGCACGAAGTGTAGGGAAGCCGGCATCGTGCTGCTGTAGGAGAAAGCTGGGTATATTCCTTTTGCGCCTGAAGGGGCGCGGCGATGCCCGCTGGCGGCAGGGAAGCAGCAGGGTTGTTTCCCGATGTTGACAGCAAGGCCGTATTTTTGTACACTGAAACCGTCCGGCTGCGCGGCGGGGGACCGCCGGCGGCTGTTTTGGATAAACAGGAAGCTTTCAGGTTTGCGCGCGGGACGGCCCGCGCTTTGGACATACAGGCGTAGGCCAACTGTAAGATTGCTGCTTGCCAACAAACAGCCGCGAAGCCGACAGGGCGATGCCCTCGGCTTTTTTCGCGCACGGACGATTGCATTTTTTGTGTTTGAGAGTAAACAAGAAGGAGGAACGATGCATCCCGTATTTTGGATCCTGATCGCGCTCGCGGCGGCAGCCGGGGGAGGGGCGGCAGGCTACTATTACAGCAAACAGCAGCTTGAGAAGAAGATCGGCCGGGTGGAGCAGTATTCCAAGGAACTCCTGGACGACGCGACCCGCAAGGCCGAGGACAAGAAGAAGGAGACCATCCTGGAGGCCAAGGAGGAGGTCCTGCGCCTCAAGACCGAACTGGACCGCGAGATCAACGACCGCCGCGCCGAGCAGCAGAGGGCCGAGCGGCGTGTCGCCCAGCGCGAGGAGACCCTTGACAAGAAGCTGGACAACCTGGAGAAGCGCGAGGAGCGCATGAACCAGAAGTCCGAGGAGATCCAGCGAAGGCTGCAGGAGGCCGAGGAGCTCCACGGCCGCCAGCAGGGCGAGCTGGAGCGCATCGCCGGCCTCACGGCCGACCAGGCTGCCCAGGAAATCATCTCCCGGGTCGAAAAGGAAGCCTACCACGACGCCGCCGCGCTTGTGCGCGACATCGAGCAGAACGCCAAGGAAGAGGGCAACAAGAAGGCCCGCAACATCATCGCCAACGCCATCCAGCGCTGCGCCTCGGACCACGTGGCCGAGACCACGGTGTCCGTCATCGCGCTGCCCAACGACGACATGAAGGGCCGCATCATCGGCCGCGAGGGCCGCAACATCCGCGCGCTGGAGCAGGCCACCGGCGTGGACCTCATCATCGACGACACGCCCGAGGCGGTCATCATCTCCGCGTTCGACCCCATCCGCCGCGAGGTGGCCCGCATCGCCATCGAGAAGCTGCTGACCGACGGCCGCATCCACCCCGCCCGCATCGAGGAGATGGTGGAGAAGGCCAAGAAGGACGTCGAGGAGACCATCAAGGAAGCCGGCGAGCAGGCGGTCTTCGAGACCGGCATGCACGGCCTGCACCCCGAGATCGTCCGCACCCTGGGCCGCATGAAGTACCGCACCAGCTACGGCCAGAACGTGCTCAAGCACTCCATCGAGGTCAGCCACCTCGCCGGCCTCATGGCCGCCGAGATCGGCGCCGACATCCAGCTCGCCAAGCGCGCGGGCCTGCTGCACGACCTGGGCAAGGCCATCGACCGCGAGCAGGAGGGCACCCACACGGCCCTGGGCGGCGAGCTGGCCCGCAAGTACCGCGAGAGCCCCGAGGTCGTCCACGCCATCCTCGCCCACCACAACGACGTCGAGCCCCAGAGCGTCGAGGCCGTGCTCGTGCAGGCCGCCGACGCCATCTCGGCCGCCCGGCCCGGCGCTCGCGGCGAGAGCCTCGAGAACTACATCAAGCGCCTCGCGTCCCTCGAGGAGATCGCGACGAGCAAGGCCGGCGTCTCGAAGGCCTATGCCCTGCAGGCGGGGCGGGAGATCAGGGTCATCGTCGAGCCGACCGAGATCGACGACGACGGGGCGGTGCTGCTCTCGCACGAGATCGCACGTGAGATCGAGGATCAGCTCGAGTATCC
>DATHTQ010000157.1:0-4057 GCA_035463055.1 Candidatus Limnocylindria bacterium | reverse complement strand
GCCGCCCGCTATGCGGAACTGCTCCGCCAGAACCCCCCGGACGTATGCTTCATGGGCGTGGGGGAGAACGGGCACATCGCCTTCAACGACCCGCCGGTCGCGGATTTTTCCGACCCCGAGACCGTCAAGGTCGTGGACCTGGACGACGTGTGCCGGGCGCAGCAGGTCAACGACGGGTGCTTCCCCACGTTTGACGACGTGCCGGAGCGCGCGCTGACCCTGACCATCCCCACGCTGTTCTCCGCCACCCACGTGGTGTGCACCGTCCCGGGGAGCACCAAGGCCGAAGCCGTGCGGCGCATGCTGACGGGGGCCATCAGCGAGGCATGCCCCGCGTCCATCCTGCGCAGGCACCCCTCCGCGAAGCTGTTCCTGGACCGGGACTCGGCTGCCCTGCTGCAGCCGGGCGCGTGACGGCGGTCCGGCCGGCGCCATGACGCCCTGGCTCTGGCTGGCGGGCATCCTGCCCGCGGCGGCCCTTGTATGGGAGGCGCTTCGCCACCGGGCGAACGTCCGGGCGGTGCCGGTGCGCATCCTGGTCAACGGGACGCGGGGCAAGACCAGCGTGACCCGCCTCCTGGCCGCGGCGCTGCGCCACGGCGGGCTTTCGGTGCGCGCCAAATGCACCGGGACCGACGCGGTGGAAATCCTCCCCGACGGCAGCGAGGCGCTGACCCCGCGCCCCGCGGGCGCGCGCATCACGGAGCTCAGGGGGTTCATGCGAAGGGCAGCCAGGCAGGGCGCCCGGGCCGTGGTCGTCGAGTGCATGGCGGTGCAGCCCGAGATGCAGGACGCGCTGGCGAGGCTGCTGCTGCGCCCGACCATCACCATCATCACCAACGCCCGCGTGGACCACGTGGAGGACGCCGGGGAAACCGTGGGGGAGACGGCGGCGTCCCTCTCCAGCTCCGTCATCCCCGGCACGATGCTCGTCACGGACGAGGCGCGGTTCAACGGCTGGCCCAACCTGACACGAGGCGACGAAGGCCCGCTGCCGGAAGGCTGGCTGCGGGCTTTTCCCTTCCCTGTTTTTGAAGAAAACGTCCGCCTCGCGCTCGCGGCGGCCGCGCTGTGCGGCATCCCGCGCGAGGCGGCGCTTGAGGGGATGCTGCGGGCCGCGCCGGACACGGGCATGGCCGGGCCGTTCCGCGTAGGGAATGCGCTGGTCGTCAACGCGTTCGCGGCCAACGACCCGCAGTCCACCGCCATGCACGTTGCCGCATATCGGGAAGAAATGGAAGCGTATGGAAGCGTGCTCGTCCTGTACAATCACCGCCGGGACCGCGCGTACAGGCTGGACCTATTCCTGGGCCTCTTGCGGGAATGGGCGGCGCTCCGTCCCACGCTCGCCGTCGTCGGGGACGACGCGCCCGCGGCCGCGCGCCGCCTCGCGCGGCGGCTGCCCTACCCGTGCCGGGCGATGGACGCGCGGGAACCGCTCACGCCCGCGTTCTATGAAACGCGCAGGGCCATCCTGTGCGTGGGCAACATCAAGGGCGACGGGCACGCGATGGTGCGGTACCTGATGGACGGGGAGGGGAAGGCGTGATCCAGGCGGCGGTCCTGTTCAGCGTGCTCATCAGCTTCGCCTCCGGCGAGCTGCTCGGCGTCTTCACCGGCGGGCTCGTGACCGCGGGGTACCTCGCGTTCCATATCCTGTCGCCGCTGCGCCTGCTGAGCACCTTCGCCGCGGCGCTGCTGACCTACGGCGCGGTCGCGCTGATGGGGAGATACCTGCTGGTGTTCGGCCGCAGGCGGTACATGCTCTGCGTCCTGCTGGGCATGTTCGCCGGATGGGCGCTCACGGAGGCGCTGCCGCTGGCGGCGCTGCCCGCGGCCCTGGGCGTGCAGGCGGACCTGCGAGTCATTGGATATATCGTGCCGGGGCTCATCGCCAACGACATGGCGCGCCAGGGGCCGCTGAAGACGGTGCTGGGCACCCTGCTGGCGGCGGCGCTGGTGCGTCTCCTGCTGATGCTGCTGTTCGGCGTATGAGGCGAACGGGTGGGCTCACGCGCCCGAGGATATCGGTCCCCTGGCTGGCTGCAGCCGCGGCTGTGGCGCTGCTGGGCCTCGCCGTTGCCCGGGCGTTCCCGGGGGAGGCGCGCCAGCCTTGGTACGACGCGGCGCTGGAGGCCTCGGGGAAAGCGGCCCTGGCGCAGCGCGTCGTCCTTGAAGCGCTGGAGGAGCGCGGCCTCGGCCCCGTGCCGGAGGACCTGAACGGCACCGGGCTCATCGGCCTGGACTGGACCGTGCTGACCACGTCGCTGGGGCAGCTGGAGGCGAAGCGCACCAGCCTTAACCCCGACTTCGCGGCGCTGCTCGTGCGCCTCTATACCGAGGCGGGGCTTGCTTCAGGGGATGCCGTGGCGATCGGCGCCAGCGGCTCGTTCCCCGCCCTCACCGTCGCGAGCCTCGCCGCGGCCGACGCGCTCGGCCTGCGCGCGCGGGTCATCGCGTCCGTCGGGGCGTCCATGTACGGCGCGACGCGCCCGGAGATGTCCATCGCGGACATCCTTCTGCTGCTTCAGGAGAAGGCCGTCCTGGAATTCAGCCTGCTGGCCGTCTCCCCCGGCGGCGACGCGGACCGGGGCGGCGGGGGCATCGTGGAAGGGGGGCGGGCGGCCATCCTGCAAGAGGCTGAGAGCGCCGGCGTCCCGGTCATCCTGGAGGATACGCTCGGGGCGAGCGTCGCGCGGCGGCTGGCGCTGTACGGCGACGACGTTCGCTTGTTCGTCAACGTTGGGGGCGCGAGCCCCAACATGGGGGAGACGGCGGACAGCCTGCGCCTCCCCCCTGGCCTGCTGACTTCCGTGCCGACCCTGCCGGACGGCCCGGACCGCGGCTTGCTGTACGAGTACGCGGCCCGGGGCGTGCCGGTCATCCACCTGCTCAACATCCGCGCGCTCGCAGCGCAGTACGGCCTGCCGTTCGACCCGGTGCCGCTGCCCCGGCCAGGGAGCGCGACGTTGTATTTCCGCATCGAGTACCCGCGCCTGATTCCCGCATTGGGCGCCGGCGCGGCGCTGGTGTGCCTCTACATTGGCGTCAGCTCCCACAGGAAGCGTCAGGAATTCACGGAGTCTAATCCATCACTCGAGGCCTGACATCCAGTCCCATACCGCCGCGACGAACTCCTCCGGGTGCGTCTCCATCGGGCAGTGTCCCGCGCCCTGCACAATATATGCCGATGCCTCCGGCACCAGTTCCCTCAGCCGGTCCAGCTCGGTGATGGGCACCCACGCGTCCTCGCTCCCCCAGACCGCGAGGATGGGCACGCCCAGGCCCGCGAGGCGGGACGGGTCCTCGTTCCTGCTGGTCAGGACGAAATTGCGCAGCGCCCTGGCGGTCCCGGGCAGGCGCAGCGGGGCGAGGTAGCCCTGCACCTGCTCCGCGGTCGGCTCCCGGCCGTAGGCGGAGGCGAGCATCCGGGCGATGTTCCGCTCGTTGATGAGGAACCGCTCCAGTACCACCTGCGTCCACCGCAGTACGGGCGGGAAGGAGGCAGCCTCGCTGCGCGGGGTCTCGAACAGCGCGGCGTCGATGAGGACGAGGCCCCTGGTGCGCGGCGCGTCCGCCATGGCCATCGCCGCGACGGTCCCCCCGCCCATGCTGTGCCCCCCAAGGAACCACGGCGCCGCGGCGAAGGCGGGCTCCAGCGTTGCATCAAGGGCGTCCAGCAGTGCCCATACGTCCCGCGCACGGTTTGCCTGGCTGTGGTCGTATGCTGGGTCCCGCGCGCTGTAGCCGAACCCGGGCAAATCCACGGACACGACCAGCAGGCCCTGCGCCGCCAGCGCCGGGGCCGCCTCCTCGAACGAGAAGGTGGAGCCGCCCAGCCCGTGCACCAGCAGCAGCTTGCCCGAGACCGCGCCCTGCGGTGCGTAGGTCCTAAAGTGGAACGGCGTGCCGCGGACGACCTCCGTGGCGCTGTTGTTGAACGGGCCGGGAGCGGCCAGGGCGGGAGGCGCGGACAGGGGGACCAGGTACGGCGCGCCCATCAGCAGCGCCAGCACCGCGGCCAGGGCGATGGCTGCCGTCCTCCACACTTTTCCGA
>DATHTQ010000156.1:0-1819 GCA_035463055.1 Candidatus Limnocylindria bacterium | reverse complement strand
GTACCCGGTGATGTAGCTCGCACCCAAATGGAACGTAACCGTGCGCCGATCAGGCAACAGCCCGAACCCAGCCAGCGCCCCGGGCTCCGCATTGCCGGCCCATACCGCCAGGCGCATGTTGCCGACGGAGCGGAGCAGGCTGCTGACCTTGCCCGCGTCCGCTGGGTAGCGGACCGGTGACGTGATTTCCCACAGCACACCGCGCCGCGCCAGGGTGAAGGCGCCGTCGCCCGCGACTACCATGCGGTCCAGCAAGTCCGGCGTGAAGCGGATGCCGGGCACCGGGTGCAGGGTGGCGAGGCTTCGGTCGAAATGGTCCCGCGTCTCTTTCGAAACGAGGTAGACCTTCGAGTCCCCCTCCAGCATCAGGTAATCGGCGGGGATATCCGAATGCGCGTCGTCCCCGAAGATAAGCGTGACTGACTCCCCGTCCGCGTACCCGGCGCGTACCCTGGGGGAGTTCTCCGTGATGCCAAGGGGCGACAGGTCATGCCCCGGCGTCACCTCCCCGGCCTCCTCGTGCGCGGTCAGCAGCGTCAGGTCCTTGACCATGAGGCTGACTTCCCGCTCCTCCAGCGGGAAGCCGGGGTCGCCCTCCACAACAAAGGAGTCGCCTTGCCGGACAAGGGCGAAGGCGCTGCCGTCGGATGCCGTGACCTCCATGCGCAGCAGCGTTGCCGCATCCCGGTCGATCAGCTTGACCGACTCTTCCCGGGGCCCCGACGCGGGATTCCCCGCGGGCGTCCCGCGGGGGAAAAGCAGCCACACCGCCGCGGCCGCGACGAGCAGCAGGAACAAGCCTCCTGCGGCGGCCCAAGCCTTGCGGGCGGGTTTCCTTATCCTAACGGGCTGCATGCCCGCGCCTTTCCCTGCGGACCAGCAGGACGGCCCCGGCCGCCGTGACGCTCAGGGGAAGCAGGACGATGAGCAGGACGGGCACCCAGGGCGCGGGGATGGAAAGCTGGGGCCGCACGAGCGCCTTGGGGGGGATGTCCAGCGCGATGGTGTCCATGGGGCTTAAGTAATCCGCGAGTGCGCGCGTGAACTGCGCGGCGTAGGTAACCTCGTGCAGCCACGAATCCGTGAGGATGGCGGAGTTGCCCAGCACCGCGGCGCGGGTGCGGTTGCCGTTCGCGTGTGCCTTGTCCGCCAGCAGCGCCAGGTTGAACTGGCCCTCTTCCTCGCCGCCCTCCCGGGAAAGCGTCGCCTCTGCCCTGGCCACGGGCTTTATGTAGGAAAATCCGCTCATGAGCAGCGGGCTCACGACCGCGTCCTGCGCGTCCACGGCCTCAAACGCGCGCGCCCCCGGGAGCCGCAGCAGCGTCTGTCCCGCGCCGATGAGGGGGGCGGTCGGCTCGGTCATCCCCATGTAGGGCGTGAGGAAGAGCGGGTTGTCCGCGTAGGCAGCGGCGTCGTCCACATCGGCGATGACGATGCCCGGCTTGCGCGCGAAACCCAGGCTGCGGTACAGCGCGTCGAAGTTGGGGAGGCTGTCCGGGTCGCCGTAGTCGGATGTGACCAGCATCGCCCCGCCGGCCTGCGCGAAGTCCGTGATCTGGCGTAGTTCACCGGCGCTGAGGTCGCGCTGCGGCGAAAGGATGAACAGCAGCGCGTCCGGGTCCGGCACGCCGCCGCGGGCGAGGTCGAGGCGGCTCACCTCGAAGAGCGATTCCCGCAGCAGCGCTTCCAGCGCTCCCGTCTCCTCGGGCCCCAGTTCGCCGTGGCCTGTGAGGAACTGCGCGCGCGGCACGCTGTCGCTGGTCAGGTAGAGCAGCGCCTCGGCGATGGCCGCCTCATACCGCGCGCCGGACAGAGTATA
>DATHTQ010000155.1:0-3050 GCA_035463055.1 Candidatus Limnocylindria bacterium | reverse complement strand
GCCGACCGGGGGACCGGGGAAAAGCACACGGACTACCTCATCCAGGCGCTGCGCAACGACTCGTATGCCCGCAACTGGCGGCACATCATGCAGGCGACCGCCGACTGCGCCCGGCGCGCCCGCGCGGGGGACGCGGCGCGGGGGCTGCTGGCCGCGCTGCAGGACACGCGGGAAAGCCTGGACGACATCCTGCAGGGCCACGCGGCGGCGCTGCGGGGCATCGCGAAGGGGGGCGGGGGGAGCGCCGTCACGTCCGCCCAGGCGGCCGTATCCTGCCTGGACGGCCTGAAGGGGCCCAGGGCCGCGGCGGCCATGTTCGGCGTGGAGATGCTGGACCACGTGGTGGGCGGCATGCTGGCGGGGACCCTGTGCGTGGTGGGCGCCCGGCCCGGCACAGGCAAGTCTGCCCTCGCGATGAGCGCGGCGGTATGTACGCAGGCGAAGGGCAGCGTGCTGTTCTGCTCCTACGAGATGCGCGCCGAGGAAATCGCGGGCCGCGCGCTGGCGGCGGCTTCCGGGCTGGACGCCTCGGCCATCGCGCGGGGGGACCTGTCGGACGCCGACTACGCGCTGCTGGCCCGGCACGCGGACAGGGTGGCGGGCATGAACCTGTTCTTCGCCGGCGCGGCGGCCACCCCCGCGCGCGTGCGCACGGAGGCCGAGCGCCTGAAGCGGGACGGGTCCCTGCGCCTGGTGGTGGTGGACTACCTGCAGCTCATGTCCTCCGGCATGCGCGCCGAGAGCCGCCGCGTGGAGGTGGGGCAGATCTCCCGCGCGCTCAAGGCCCTCGCGATGGACCTGGACGTGCCGGTGCTGGCCCTGAGCCAGCTCAACCGCCAGAGCGAGGCAACCCCCTCGCGCGCGCCGGGCCTGTCGGACCTGCGCGAGAGCGGCGACATCGAGCAGGACGCGGACGTCGTGGTCCTCATGTACGCTCCCCCCGGCGAGCGCGACGCGGCGGACCCGCGGGGCACCCCGTGCGCGAAGGACGGCGGGCAGGTGCCCGTGCGGTTCCATGTCGCCAAGAACCGCCAGGGCCGCGCCGGGCGGAGCATCCAGATCCTGTTCGACGGCGCGCATATGCGGTTTTTGGAGGATGCGGGGGCTGTGCGCTGAGGCGGCGCGGGGTGCATGCTTTATGGTTCATGGCGAGCTATTCGTCGATATATGGTTCGTCGTGCGTTCCGTGATGCCGTGCGGCTCACGGTGCTCCGGGCGCTGTCCCGTGCCGGGGTCCCTGCCGCGCCCTGCCGCGCTGCGCTTCCTCTTCCCGCCTCATCCGGCCGGCTTCCCTGCGCGCCCACCGCTCCGCCCCGCGGTCCGACACGGGGCGGAACACGACGAACAGGATGAGCGGGAGCAGTTCCATCCCCGCGCTACTTCTTCGTCAGGTACTTCCGCATGTCGATCGCGCACGCCACCAGGATGACCGCGCCCTTGATGATGTAGGTGGCGTTGCCGGAGATGCCCAGGAACGTCATGCCGTTGATGATGAGCTGCATCAGGAACACGCCGAGGATGACGCCCGAAATCTTGCCGATGCCGCCCACGAACGACACGCCGCCGATGACGCAGGCCGCGATGGCGTCCAGCTCGTAGTTGAAGCCCAGGGTCCCCGTGGACGCGCCCAGGCGCGCGGCCTCCACGAAGCCGGTGTAGCCGTAGGTCGCCCCCGCCAGCATGAACACGCCGATGATGACCGCGGACACGTTGACGCCCGACACCTTGGCGGCCTCCTCGTTGGAGCCCACCGCGAACATGTTCTTGCCGAAGGTCGTCTTGTTCCACACCACCCACATGATGCCCGTGAACACGGCGGCCAGCAGCACGTACATCATGATGCTGGTGTTCTCCACCCGCAGCAGCGTGCTGGTCACGAACCCGGTGGTGTAGGAGTTGTCCAGGCTGGACACCTGCCGCGCGTTGGACAGCGTGAGGTAGAGCCCGTAGGTGATGAGCTGGGTGGACAGCGTCACGATGAAGGGGTGCAGCTTGAACCGCGCCACGCTGAACCCGGACACCGAGCCGATGGCCGCGCCCGCCAGCACCGCCATGAGCAGCACCACCGGCACCGGCCAGGGGCCGCCGCCTTCCAGAAAGCGCCCCACCAGCCCCGCCCTCTGCAGGAAGATGGCGGACACGAACCCCGTCAGCCCCACGACGCGCCCGGCGCTCAGGTCCGTGCCGGTGAGGACGATGCACCCCGCGATGCCCAGCGCCAGCGGCAGGCGCGACGCCATGAGGGTCACGATGTTGATGATGGAGGCCGGCTGCAGGAACGTGGGCTTCTGCGTCTGGATGTAGGCGACCATCAGCAGGATGATGATGACCATCGCGTGGTCCAGCATCCAGTTGCCGATATAGCCCCACTTCTCCCGCGGCGGCATGGCCCGGAAGTCCCTGACCCTGCCGGTGAACCGGTCCATCAATCGTTCGCGTCCCTGCGTCATACGGGCTCCTTGTTGTGAAAAGTGCTGAGTGCTGAGTGCAAAGTGCATAGTAAGGACGGGGGAGCGAGGGCCGAATGCCGCCGCCCGCTATGCGGGATGAAGGCGGCATGGCAGCCCAATGAGCAAGGGAGGGTGGCGAGCGGCAGCGAAGTCAGCCGACCATTGCGAATTGAGAGGGTGAGGGCCGGACAAGAATTGCTGCGTTCTGAGTGCCAAGTGCCAAGTGCAGAGCGGGGACGGGGGAGCGAGTGCGGAGTTCAGGGCGCTGCGTCCTGGATGGATGGATCGGAGAGCCGAACCGGGCAGGGGATGTTGGCTTGCCGATTCGTCTTCACTCAGCACTCAGCCCTCTGCATTCTGCACTATTGTGCCCTCAGCACTCAGCACTCAGCACTACCCCCAAAGAACTACGCGTACTTCGCCGCCAGCGTCATGATCTCCTCCTGCGTGGTGCTCCTTGCGTCCACCTCGCCCGCCAGGCGGCCGCCGGACATCACGAGGATGCGGTGGCATACGCCCAGCAGCTCCGGCATCTCGGAGGACACCATGACCACGGCCTTGCCCCGCGCCGCCATGTCGATGACGAGCTGGTACACCTCG
>DATHTQ010000154.1:0-3893 GCA_035463055.1 Candidatus Limnocylindria bacterium | reverse complement strand
CGTTGAGCTCCGGGAACTCGCCCCGGTTGACGCGGTGCGCGTTGAGCACGATCATCGAGCCTTCCGCCTGGCGGAAAATCTCGGTCAGCCGAGCGCTGGGGATGGCCGGGTGGGAGAGGATGTCGGCCAGCATGTTGCCGGGGCCGACGGAGGGGAGCTGGTCGGCGTCGCCCACGAGCAGCAGCCGCGCGCCCACAGGCAGGGCGTCCAGCAGGCTTTTCATGAGGAACACGTCCATCATGGACACCTCGTCCACGATGACGCATTCCGCGTCCAGCGGGTTCTCCCGGTTGAAGAGGAAGCTGCCCTCCTCATGGCCGAACTGCAGCAGGCGGTGGATGGTGGAGGCGTCCCGCCCGCAGGCTTCCTGGAGGCGCTTGGCGGCCCTGCCCGTGGGGGCGGCCAGCACCGCGTTCACGCCGGGGCCAAGGACGTACAGGACGCAGTTGATCAGCGTCGTCTTGCCGGTCCCGGGCCCCCCGGTCACGACCGACGCGCCGCTGGTGACCGCCATGACGATTGCCTCGCGCTGGGTCGGGCTGAAGCGGATGCGGTGGTGCCGCTCAAACGCGCGGATGCGCTCCTGGACGTGCGGAGGGGACGCCTGGCCAGCGGACGCGCACAGGCGCAGCAGCCGCGCCGCCACGGTCATCTCCGCCTGGCGGATGCGCGGCAGGGAGGCCATCTCCATGCCGCCGATGACGTCGATATAGATTTCCCGGAACAGCACCAGCTCCTCCAGGTGCCGCTCGACCAGGGATTCCTCCGCCTTGAGGATGTCCGCCGCGCTCATGATGGCGTGCGCCCGGGGCAGGCAGGTGTGCCCGGAGGAGATGGCGGCCTCCTGCAGGACGTGCTTGACGCAGGCCTTGACGCGGTGCTCGCTGTGCTCCGGGATTCCTATGGAAGCGGCGATGCGGTCCGCCGTCAGGAACCCGACGCCTTCCACCTCGTCGATGAGGCGGTAGGGGTTCTGGCGGATGAGCTCCTCCGCGCGGTTGCGGTACTGCTTGTTGATTTTTACGGACAGCGCCGGCGGGATGCCGTAGCGCTGGAGGAACAGGTAGGTGCCGCGGCTTTCCTGCTGGGCTAAGAAGCTTTCGGCGATCTGCTCCATGCGCTTTCGGCCGATTTTGGGAACCTCGCGCAGCCGCTCGGGGTGCGCGGAGAGCACCTCCATCGTGTCCTTGCCGAATGCCTCCACGATGAGGCGGGCCGTGCTGGGGCCGACGCCCTTGATGAGGCCGGAGCCCAGGTATTTTTCTATCGCGCCGAGGGTCTCGGGGGCCTGGATGACGACGGACGCGGCCCTGAACTGCCTCCCGTACTGGGGATGGACGGTCCAGTCGCCGCGCGCCTCGATCCTTTCGCCCTCCGCTAGTTCCGGCAGGGTACCGATGAGGGTGACCTCGCCTTCGCCGGTGGCAACCGATACGACGCTGTAGCCGTTCTCCGCGTTGCGGAACAGCGTGCCGCCGGCCGTGCCCTGCAGTGTCTCCAACGTCCCTCCTGACCCATCCATTATATCAGGCGGCGGGCGGCGAGTACACCGCATGGCTCCCCGGCTTACGCGTTGTCCAGCGCCTCGCGCGCGAAGCGCAGGCTCTTTTCGCAGGCCGCCAGCGGCTCCTCCGGCCCCTCGAACTCGATAGCGACCGAGCCCGCGTACCCTGCGCGCTTGAGCGCCTTCACCGCGGCGCGCACGTCGAGGCCGCCCCCGCCCAGCACCGCGCCGCGAAGGGGCCTTCCACCCCGGGATAGGAACCAGTGGCTGCCCCCGGGCAGGCCGCCGTCCGCGGCGTCGCCGAAATGGAAGTCCTTGAGGTGCGCCATCTCGCACCGGGCCGCCAGGGCCTCCACGAAAGCCTGCGGGTCCTCGTCCACGCAGGCCGCGTTGCCGGTGTCCAGCAAAAGGCCGTAGTTGCCCGTCTTCACGGCGTCCAGCAGCCGGGTCACGGGTGCTGTGCCGTTGAACAGGAACCCGTGGTTCTCCAGCAGCGTCCTGACCCCCAGGCCCTTCGCGTACAGGCTGATTTCGCTGACGGCGTCCGCGACCCCGGGCAGCACGCGCTCCAGCATCTCCGGGGTGTACTGGTCATGCGGCGCCTCGAACCCGCCGACGTCGTGGCGCATGCGTGGCAGGCCGAGTTCCGCCGCGACCTCAACCTCGCGGCGCAGGCGCGCAGTCTCGGCTTTCCGCCCGTCCGCGTCCTGGAGCAGGTTCGCCCCGACGGAATAGTTGCACAGCTTTATTCCCGCGTCCGCCGCGCGCTTTCGTGTCCTGCGGATCTTGTCCGCATCGATGCCGCCGCCCTGCGGGTCGGTGAAGCGGAAGGAGAACGGCACGAGTTCCAGCACCTGCGCGCCCATCGCGGCGGCGCGGTCGATGGCGACCTCCAGGGACAGCGCCCCGGAGCGCAGCAGGGGCTCCAGCGAATAGGTGCTCAGGCCGATGTCCATGGCGGGCCTCCTATGGCGGTTTTCCTGCATTGTAGCGTCCCGGTTGGCGGCCGGTCAAGCGAAGCGGCGCTTTACATAACCGGGGGAAACGTGCATAATGGGGAGGCGAGGAAGGGGACGTGCGCGGTCAAGTTCCGAAAGCGAGCCGGGGGTTGGTGTGAGCCCGGCCGGAAACGCCCTGCTGGATCACCCCGGAGCATGAGCCAATCCCTCACGGCCGCCCGCCGTTACCGGGCAGAGAGCGGGCGCATTGCGCCAATCTGGGTGGTACCGCGGATTATCCGTCCCATAGGGGGCGGTTTTTCATTGGAGGACGGGATGTACCAAAAGGTCCAAAGCGACATGAACTTCGCCGGGCGCGAGCAGGACGTCGCGCGGTTCTGGAAAGAGAACGGCATCATGGAGAAGTCCCTGCGCCGCAACCGCGGCGCCGGTAAGTACACGTTCTACGAGGGGCCGCCGACGGCCAACGGCAAGCCGCACATCGGCCACGTCCTCACCCGCGCGATGAAGGACCTGTTCCCGCGCTACCATTCCATGAAGGGCAGGGACGTGTTCCGCATCGGCGGATGGGACACGCACGGCCTGCCGGTGGAGCTGGAAGTCGAGAAGAAGCTGGGCATCAACGGCAAGGACCAGATCGAGGCCTACGGCATCGAGCCGTTCATCCAGGAGTGCAAGAAGTCGGTCTGGAAGTACCTCAGGGAGTGGGAGGACCTCTCCGCGCGCGTCGCTTTCTGGGTGGACATGGAGAAGGCCTACGTGACCTACTACGACTCCTACATCGAGTCGGTGTGGTGGTCGCTCAAGCAGATCGCGGAGAAGGGCCTTTTGTACAAGGGCCATAAGGTCGTTCCCTACTGCCCGCGCTGCGGCACCGCGCTGTCCAGCCACGAGGTCGCCCAGGGGTACAAGGAGGTGGCGGAATACTCCGCGTACGTGCGCTTCCCGGTGAAAGGCGAGGCAAATACGTACCTGCTGGCCTGGACGACGACGCCCTGGACGCTGCCGTCCAACGTCGCGCTGTGCGTCAACGAGAAGGAGCAGTACGCCCGGGTGCGCGTCGGCGGCGACACGTTGATCCTGGCCGCCGCGCTCGCGGAGAAGGTGTTCGAGGGGAAGGAATACTCCGTTGCCGGGAAGTTCCCCGGCGGGGAACTGGTCGGCATGGAGTACGAGCCGCTGTGGCCGTTCTTCTCCCACAGGGAGAAATCACACTATGTGGTCAGCGACAGCTACGTCACCCTGGAGGACGGCACCGGCATCGTGCATATCGCCCCCGCCTTCGGCGAGGACGACGCGCGCGTGGGCCGCGCCATGGGGCTGCCGTTCGTGCAGCTCGTGGACACGCAGGGCAAGTTCACCGAGCCCACGCCCTGGAAGGGTCTGTTCATCAAGGACGCGGACCCGCTCATCCTGAAGGACCTCACGGA
>DATHTQ010000153.1:0-14810 GCA_035463055.1 Candidatus Limnocylindria bacterium | reverse complement strand
TTGGCGCGGGTGACCTGCACGCCGCACTTGTCGCAGATCTTTTCCTTGTCGCGGTACTTGATGCGCTTGTACTTGCCGCAGCTGCACTCCCAGTCCTTGACCGGGCCGAAGATGCGCTCGCAGAAGAGGCCGCCGCGCTCCGGCTTGAGCGTGCGGTAGTTGATGGTCTCGGGCTTGGTCACCTCGCCGTAGGACCACTCCCTGATCTCCTCGGGCGACGCCATGCCGATTTGGATGGATTCCAGGTTCGTCAATTCAAACATCTATCTCTCCTTGCGCGTCTGCTTGCTCACTCGATCTCGATGTCGTCGTCGTCGAAATCAAGGCTCAGGTCGTCGTCCAGCAGGTCGTCATCCTCGTCCGCGTTTTCCTCGTCCTCGACGTCGTCGGCGGAGGGCTTGCGCTTGGCGGCGCCCTCGTCCACCTCGTCGGCGAGGGTCAGGTCCTCCATGCCGAGGTTGAGGGAATCCAGCTCAAGGTCGTCGATGTCGGCGGGCACGCCCTCGGCCGGGACCTTCGCGTCGGGCCTGCGCACGGCGGGCTCGTCGTCCTCGAACTCGCGGATGACGATCTGCTCGCTGTTGTCGCCCCAGACCTTGATGTCCAGGCCCAGCGCCTGCAGTTCCTTGATGAGCACCTTGAAGCTCTCGGGGATGCCGGGCGTCGGGATGGAGTTGCCCTTGACGATGGCCTCGTACGCCTTCACGCGGCCGACCACGTCGTCGGACTTGACCGTCAGGATCTCCTGGAGGGTGTTGGCGGCTCCGTAGGCCTCCAGCGCCCAGACCTCCATCTCGCCGAAGCGCTGGCCGCCGAACTGGGCCTTGCCGCCCAGGGGCTGCTGCGTCACCAGCGAGTAGGGGCCGGTCGAGCGCGCGTGCATCTTGTCGTCCACCAGGTGGTGCAGCTTGAGGTAGTACATGTAGCCGACGGTGACGCGGTTCTCGAACTGCTCGCCCGTGCGGCCGTCGAAGAGGATCGTCTTCCCGTCGGAACTCAGGCCTGCCTGGACGAGGGTCTTCTCGATGTCCATTTCGCTCGCGCCGTCGAACACAGGGGTGGCGACGTGCCAGCCCAGCCGGCTGGCGGCCATGCCGAGGTGGACCTCCAGCACCTGGCCCAGGTTCATGCGCGAGGGCACCCCCAGGGGGTTGAGCACGATGTCCAGCGGCGTGCCGTCGGGCAGGAAAGGCATGTCGGACTCCGGCAGGATGCGCGACACGACGCCCTTGTTGCCGTGGCGGCCCGCCATCTTGTCGCCCACGGAGATCTTGCGCTTCTGGGCGATGTAGACGCGGACCATCTGGTTGACGCCGGGGGAGAGCTCGTCCTTGTTTTCCCGGGTGAACAGCTTGACGTCCACCACGATGCCGCTCTCGCCGTGGGGGACCTTGAGCGAGGTGTCGCGCACCTCGCGGGCCTTCTCGCCGAAGATGGCGCGCAGCAGGCGCTCCTCGGCGGTCAGCTCGGTCTCGCCCTTGGGGGTCACCTTGCCGATGAGGATGTCGCCGGCGTGCACCTCCGCGCCGATGCGGATGATGCCGAACTCGTCGAGGTCCTTGAGGGCCTCCTCGCCGACGTTGGGGATGTCCCTCGTGATCTCCTCCGGGCCCAGCTTGGTCTCCCGGGCCTCGGTCTCGTATTCCTCGATGTGGATGGAGGTGTACTTGTCGTCGCGTACCAGCCGCTCGCTGATGAGCACGGCGTCCTCGAAGTTGTAGCCCTCCCAGCTCATGAACCCGATGAGCACGTTGCGGCCCAGCGAGATCTCGCCCTGGTCGGTGGCCGGCCCGTCGGCCAGCAGGTCGCCCGCCTCGACCTCGTCGCCCACGTTCACGCGGACGCGCTGGTTGATGCAGGTGGACTGGTTGGAGCGCACGAACTTGATGAGGCTGTAGGAATGCCGCTCGCCCAGCCCGTCGCGGATGACGATGCGGTCCGCGCTCACGCTGTCCACGGTGCCCTTGTGGCGGCTGAGCAGGACCACGCCGGAGTCATACCCGGCCTTGTACTCCATGCCGGTGCCGATGATGGGCGCCTCGGGCATGAGCAGGGGGACGGCCTGGCGCTGCATGTTGGAACCCATCAGCGCGCGGTTGGCGTCGTCGTTCTCCAGGAAGGGGATCATCGAGGTCGCGACCGACACGAGCTGCTTGGAGGACACGTCGATGTAGTCCACGCGCTCCCTGGGGACGCGCAGCACTTCCTCGCGCCAGCGCACCGTGACGCTGTCGTTGACGAAGCCGCCGTTTTCGTCCAGGGGCTCCAGCGCCTGGGCGATGTAGTACTTGTCCTCCTCGTCCGCCGTCATGTAGACGATGTCGCCGGTGACGCGGTGGGTCTTGGGGTCCACCTTGCGGTAGGTCGCCTCCAGGAACCCGTACTCGTTGACGCGGGCGTAGGTGGCCAGCGAGCCGATGAGGCCGATGTTGGGGCCTTCAGGGGTCTCGATGGGGCAGATGCGCGCGTAGTGGCTGTAGTGCACGTCGCGCACTTCCATGCCGGCGCGGTCGCGGTTGAGGCCGCCGGGGCCCAGCGCCGACAGGCGGCGCTTGTGGGTCAGCTCCGCCAGCGGGTTGGGCTGGTCGAGGAACTGGGAGAGCTGCGAGGAGCCGAAGAACTCCTTGATGGCCGCCGACACCGGGCGGATGTTGATGAGGTCGCCGGGCTTGACGTCGTTGGCGTCCTGGATGGCCATGCGCTCGCGCACCACGCGCTCCAGGCGGGACATGCCGATGCGCACCTGGTTCTGCAGCAGCTCGCCCACGCTGCGCAGGCGGCGGTTGCCCAGGTGGTCGATGTCGTCGATGAAGCCGATGCCGTAGGGCAGGCCCAGCAGGTAGCTCACGGAGGCGACGATGTCGTCGATGATGATGTGCCGGGGCACCAGGGCGTCGCGGTTCTCGCGCACGGCGCGCTTGAGGTCCGCGGCGGGGACGCCGGCGATGATCTGCTTGAGGGTGGGCAGGTGGACGCTCTCGACGATGCCGGCTTCCTTCGGGTCGAAGGGCAGGTGGACGGTCGCGTCGGCGAAGTTGTTGCCGACGACCTTGTGCTCATGCTCCCCGGCCTTGAGGTAGACGACGTTGACGCCGGCGTTCTGGACCTTCAGCGCCTGCTCCGGGGTGACGAGCGTGTCCTTCTTGAGGAGGACGGCGCCGGTGTCCGGGTGCTTCACGTCGCGCGAGGTGACCTGGTTGGCGATGCGGTCCGCGACGCCGAGCTTGAGGTTGTACTTGTAGCGGCCCACGCGCATGAGGTCGTAGCGCTTGGGGTCGAAGAACAGGTTGTGCAGCAGCACGCGCGCGCCCTCCTCGGTGGGGGGCTCGCCGGGCTTCTGGCGGCGGTAGATCTCCAGCAGCGCCTCGGACTCGGACTTGATGTTCGCGTCGCCGTGGGTGATGGTCGTGTTGAGGCGCTCGTCCTCGCCCAGCAGGTCCGCGAGCTGCTCGTCGGTGCCGTAGCCCAGGGCGCGCAGGATGACGGTCACGGGCAGCTTGCGGGCGCGGTCGATGCGCACCCAGAGCCCGTCGTTGCTGTCGGTCTCGAACTCGAGCCACGCGCCCCGGTTGGGGATGATCTGCCCGAAGAAGAGCTGCTTGCCGGCCTTGTCGATCTGCTTGGTGAAGTAGACGCCGGGGGAGCGCACGAGCTGGCTGACGATGACGCGCTCCGCGCCGTTGATGATGAAGGTGCCGTGCTCGGTCATGAGCGGGAAATCGCCCATGAACACTTCGCTTTCCTTGATTTCGCCCGTTTCCTTGTTCTTGAGCCGCACGAACACCTTGAGCGGGGCGGCGTAGGTCAGGTCGCGCTCCTTGCAGCGCTCGACGCTGTTCTTGGGGTTGCTGTCCAGCGTGTAGTCGACGAACTCGAGCACAAGATTTTCGCTGTAGTCGGTAATGGGGGAAACGTCGGCGAGGACCTCGCGGAAATCGGTCTCAAGAAATTTCCGGTAGGAGTTCTTCTGCACCTCGATGAGGTCTGGCATGTCCAGGACTTCCCCGATGCGGGAGAAGCTCATCCGAGTGCGGCGTTTTCCCATCTGGACTTCGTGCGCCATCTTCCAAATCACCCTTTCATTGCTCCCCAGCCGCCTGCCGTGCCGCCCGCTATTTATAGGAAAGGATGCGGGCTTCAGGTTGCATGACGATACTGATGCAATCGTAAACAATAGCATTGATGGAGTCGCGTGTCAAGCATTTCCGGCACATAGCCGACACTTCCCGAATATTTGCCTTGACAGGGCCGGAACGGGATAGTATCATGCAGAGGTTCATGAACCGGAGCGTGTATTGAAAGCGCATTTTTTATAGCCGGTCAGGAGGGGGAACCGCGATGAAGATGACATTCCAGCCCAAGAAGCGCCAGCGGAGCAAGGTCCACGGATTCCGCCAGCGCATGGCAACCAAGAACGGCCGCCGCGTCCTGGCTGCCCGCCGCCGCAGAGGCCGCAAGGTCCTGTCCGCGTAAGCGGGCCGGGGCCATCTGAGAAGCCGCAGATTCCGCCCAACGCACATGCTGCGCGGGGGCGGTTTTTGCTGAAACGGGGGCTTTCGTGCAGCCGCAGTACCGGATGCGAAAGAACGGGCAGTTCCGCTTCGTCTACCGCAAGGGGAGGCACGCGTCCGGGAACCTGCTCCGGCTGCACTACGTGCAGGCGCGCAGGACGCAGGCGGGGTTCGCGGTCAGCCGCCAGGTGGGCGGCGCGGTCGTGCGCAACCGGGTCAAGCGCAGGATGCGGGAGTGCTTCCGGCTGCTCATCCCGTCCCTCGCCCCGGGCTATTACGTATTCACGGCGAACACCCCCGCGGCGGAGGCGGACTACCAGGCCATCTGCGCCCAGATGCGCCAGCACATGGCGAAGCTGGGCCTCGTGAGGGGCGGGCGGTGAAGCGGGTCCTGGTCGCCCTCATCCGCTTCTACCAGCGGGCCGTATCCCCGCACCTGCCGCCCGCGTGCCGCTACCACCCGACCTGCTCCCAGTACGCCCTGACCGCCGTCACGCGGTTCGGCGCCCTTCGCGGGGGCTGGATGTCCGTCAAGCGCATCCTTCGGTGCAATCCCTTCAGCAAGGGGGGTTATGACCCGGTGCCGGAATTGCCCGATGCAGTAATAAGGAGGGACTAACCCCAGTGTCAGCCATCACCAATGCCCTCACCGGTGTCATCCAATGGATTTACGGCCTCATCCAGAACCACGGATGGTCCATTGTGATCTTCACCATCCTCATCCGCCTCGTGCTGATGCCGCTGGACGTCTCCAGCCGCAAGGGCATGCGCCGCATGGCCAAGATCCAGCCCCAGCTGACCGCGCTGCAGAAGAAGTACGCCAACGACCGCGCCAAGCTCCAGCAGAAGCAGTCCGAGCTCATGCGCAGGGAGCACTACAACCCGCTGTCCGGCTGCCTGCCGCTGCTCATCCAGATGCCCATCCTCTTCGCGATGTTCGGCGCCATGCGCGCCGTCGCCAACGAGAAGATCGTCGAGCAGGTATTCACCTTCCTGCAGGGCGGCGCCCCCCAGTACGAGGGGTGGCTGTGGGTAAAGAACATCTGGGAGGCGGACTCGCTGTTCGCCCCGGTCGCGCCCTCCATCGGCTCGGTGCAGATGATCGGCTTCGACGTCTGGCACAGCGCCTGGGTGCGCCTGAGCGAGGCGCAGCAGGCGGGCGTGCTGGCGAACATCGCGCAGTACGTCCCCACCTTCACCGGCACGCTGGACTTCTCCACCGCCGACGCGCTGAAGAACTCGATGTCGGCCATCACCTCCGCCATGGCGCAGATGCCGCTGTACCTCGAGCAGATCGCCAAGATGCCCGGGTTCGAGGGGGGGCTCAACCTCTTCCTGTTCCGGCTCGACGTGTTCCGCCAGTACAACGGCCTGCTCATCCTCCCCATCCTGGCGGGCGTGACGCAGCTCGTGATGACCAAGCTCAACCCCCAGGCCGCGGGCCAGGCGCCCGCCGCGCAGGGCCAGGGCGGCATGGGCAACTTCATGAAGTACGTCTTCCCGATTTTCTCGGTCTACATCTGCTTGACGAGCAACGCCGCCTTCGCCCTGTACTGGGTGACGAGCAACGTCATCGCCTCCGCCATGACCTACGGCATCAACATCTACTTTGACCGCAAGGAAAAGGCCGGCGAAGCGCAGCGCCTCGAGGAAGGGGCCATCAAGTGAAATCGTTCGAAGCGACGGGCCGCACGGTCGAGGAGGCCATCAACGCCGGGCTGGCGGAGAGCGGGCTTTCCATCGGCGACGTGAACGTGCAGATCCTGGACGAGGGCAGCAAGGGGCTGTTCGGCCTCTTCGGCAGCCGCATGGCGCGCGTGCGCCTCGTGCCGCGCGAGGAGGAGCAGGCCAGCGACACCCGCGAGATGTTCCGCGACTCCCTTAGGGAGAAGCCCCCCGTCCGCCCGGCAGAGGCGCCTCGGCCACCGCGGCCGGAGCAGCCGGCCGAGGCGCCCAAGCCTTCCATGCCGCCCAGGCCCGCGAGGCCCGACAGGCCCGCGGAAGCGCCCAGGCCCCCGCGGCCCGAACGCGAAGCCGGCGCCGCAACGACGCCCGCCGCGCCCGCGCCGGAGCAGGGCATCGGCAGGCCGCCCCGCCCCAGGGGACCGCGGGAGCGCATGGGCGAACAGGCCGCCAGGCCGGCAGCGCCCGCGGAGCAGCAGGCAAGGCCCCCCAGGCCCGCCGCCCCCCAGGAGCAGCAGGCCAGGCCGCCGAGGCCCGCGGGCGGACCCCGTGAGGAATCCCGCGAAGGCCAGGGACGGGACGGCCAGGGACGGCGCAGGAACCCGCGCGGCGCCCAGCAGCCCCAGGCCGGGCAGCCCCGGCCTCCGCGGCCGCCCAGGCCCCGCGCCCAGGCGGCGGACGCCGGGCAGGGCGAGGGCGGCGATGATCCGGTCGTGATGCCCGCGAGCCTCGCGCCCCGGAACCTGGTCGACGTTCCGGACCCGCAGCCCGAGTCCCCCGAGGGCATCGCGCGTGAATTCCTGCTGGAGATGACCCGCCTGATGGGCATGGACGTGCAGGTCGCGATGAGCCGGGACGAGGAAGGCCACGTGTACGCCCGCATGGACGGCGACCCGCAGGGCATCCTCATCGGGCGCCGCGGCGAGACGCTGGACGCGATGCAGTACCTCACCAGCCTCCGGGTCAACCGCGGCCGCGAGGAGTACGTGCGCGTCACGCTGGACAGCGAGGGCTACCGCCGCAAGCGCGAGGAGGCGCTGGTGCGCCTGGCGACCCGGATGGCCAACCGCGCGCGCAAGACCGGCCGGCGCGTGAGCATGGAGCCGATGAACCCCTACGAGCGGCGCATCTTCCACAGCGCGCTGCAGGCCATCCCGGGCATCGCGACGCACTCGGAGGGCGAGGAGCCCAACCGCCACGTCGTCATCACCCCGGTGGAGGTCAAGCCCGAGGCCGCCGAAACCCCCGCGGAGGCGGGAAATCCCGATTGACACGCGCCCGGTGACCCGGTATAATACCATCTGTTCATCCTGCTTTCCCGGTCCGGTTCCCTGGCCCGAACGGCGGGCGTGGACGGAAGGACAACGATGAAACTGGACGTCACCCAGGCCCTGCGCTCCCCAGGGGAGGAGATTTCCTTCCGCCATGAGGAGCAGCTCCCCGACCAGGACCTGATGGGCGAGACGGTGCGCTTCCCGGAGCCGGCCCTGGTCACCGGCACCTACCACATGGCGGGCGACCGGCTGCACATCAAGGGCCGCCTGCAGGCCGCGGCCCACGCGCAGTGCGCGCTGTGCCTGGCCCCGGTGGTCCACGCGGTGGACGTCCCCCTGGACGAGACCTTCACCCGCCTGGAGCCCGGCCAGAAGGCCGAGGACGACCCGTGGGAGGAGCACCTCACGTTCCACGGAAGCCGGGTGGAACTGGGCCACCTCGTGCTGAGCCTCGCGCTGCTGGACCTGCCGATGCGGTTCACCTGCGCCGACGGGTGCGCGGGGGCCCCCGAAGGCGCCGACGCGGCGCAAGCCACAGGAAACGAAGATACAGCGGCCGGAGAGCACCCGTTTTCCGCGCTGAAGAAGCTGTTCAACACGGAAGAGGAGGTGTAAACATGGCTCTCCCAAAGTATAAAGTATCGCGTGCCCGCGGAAGGATGCGCAGGACCCACTACAAGCTGGACCTGCCCGCGATCGTGCAGTGCCCGAAGTGCCGCGAGATGAAGCTCGCGCACCACGTCTGCAAGACCTGCGGAACCTATGACGGCCGCCAGGTCCTGGCTGTCGCCGAGGACAAGAAGAAGGCCTGACCTGTCGAAAAAGAACTGCGGTTCTTTTTCGTTTGGAGGATTGCTGCGGAATGTTTTCGCTGACGCGAAAACGCCCCGCGCGCGCGTCGTCGCGGACTCCGCATCGTTCGCAGCGGCTTTTCGTTGAAAAGCCACCTCTCACTCGCTGTGTCGCTCCTCCTTTCCCGTAAACGCAGGCGTTTACGGGTCAAGACGGGAAGCCGGGCGGCACGAATCGCATCAGGGGGCTTCTGCCCCCCGATACCCCCAATTGTTCCATGCCCTATGACGGGGAGGAGTACGCGCACGGCAGTCCGCCAGAGAGGCGCTTCATGGTGGAAGGGCGCCGGACAGCCCGCGCGGAAGGTCGCCCCGGAGGGCGGCGCGTACGCGCCGGGTTTGCCCGTTACAGCAAGCAGAGGCGGCGCAAGCCGCGAAGCAAGGTGGTACCACGGGGTCGCCCGTCCTTCAGGACGCGGCGGCTTTTCGTTTTATGAGGAGGGTGACATGGCGGATATCGGAATGGAGAAAGCCTACCAGCCGGGCAGCATCGAGGGGGCGACCTATGAGGCGTGGGAGCGCTCCGGCGCGTTCACCGCACAGAGGGACCCGGACAGGAAGCCCTACACCATCGTCATGCCCCCGCCCAACATCACGGGGCAATTGCACCTGGGGCACGCGCTGGTCACCGCGATGCAGGACATCCTCATCCGCTGGCGGCGCATGTCCGGGGACGCCGCGCTGTGGGTGCCCGGCACCGACCACGCCTCCATCGCCACGGAAAAGAAGATCGTGGACAGGCTGGAGGAGGAGGGGCTGACCAAGCAGGACCTGGGGCGCGATGGGTTCCTGGAGCGCGCCTGGGAATGGAAGCGCGAGTACGGCGGGGAGATCACCCGCCAGCTGCGCCGCCTGGGCGCCAGCTGCGACTGGACCCGCGAGAGGTTCACGATGGACGAGGGCTGCTCCCGCGCGGTGCTCGAGGTGTTCGTGCGGCTGTACGAGAAGGGCCTCATCTACCGGGGCGAGCGCATCATCAACTGGTGCACGCAGTGCCGCACCGCGCTGTCCGACGCCGAGGTGGACTACGAGGAGAAGCAGTCCCTGCTGTGGCGCATCCGCTACCCCGGGGCGGACGGCGGAGAGGGGCTCGTGGTCGCGACGACCCGGCCGGAGACGATGCTGGGCGACACCGGCGTCGCGGTCCACCCGGGCGACGGGCGCTACGGACACCTCATCGGCAAGCGCGTCCGCCTGCCGCTGGCGGGCCGGGACATCATCGTCGTCGCCGACGAATACGTGGACCCTGCGTTCGGCACCGGCGCGGTCAAGATGACCCCGGCGCACGACCCCAATGACTTCGAGGTCGCCAGGCGGCACGGGCTGGAGGTGCTGCGCGTCATGAACGACGACGGCACGATGAACGCGCAGGCCGGCGCACGCTACGAGGGGCTGCCCGCGCTGGAGTGCCGCAGGCTGGTGCTGCAGGACCTGCGGGAGCAGGGCCTGCTCGTGGCCGAGGACAAGTACACGCACAGCGTCGGCGAGTGCTCGCGCTGCGGGACCACCGTGGAGCCGTTGGTCAGCATGCAGTGGTTCGTCCGCATGGAGCCGCTGGCGGCGCCCGCCATCGAGGCCGTGCGCGACGGGCGCACCCGCTTCTACCCGGAGCGGTTCTCCCGCACCTACTTCAACTGGATGGAGAACATCAAGGACTGGTGCATCAGCCGGCAATTGTGGTGGGGCCACCGCATCCCGGCGTGGTACTGCCAGAGCTGCGGCAGGACCATCGTCGCCAGCCAGGCGCCTGACGTGTGCCCGGACTGCCGCAGCGACCGCCTTACGCAGGACGAGGACGTGCTGGACACCTGGTTCTCCTCCGCGCTGTGGCCGTTCTCGACCCTAGGCTGGCCGGACAAGACCCCGGACCTGGAATACTTCTACCCCACCAACACGCTCGTGACCGGCTACGACATCATCTTCTTCTGGGTCGCGCGGATGGTGTTCTCCGGGCTGGAGTATACCGGACAGGTCCCGTTCGACACCGTGCTCATCCACGGGCTGGTGCGGGACGAGCTGGGGCGCAAGATGTCCAAGTCGCTGGGCAACGGCATCGACCCGGTGGACGTCATCAACGAGTACGGCTCCGACGCGCTGCGCCTGTCGCTCATCCTGGGCGTCAGCCCCGGCGCGGACATCCGCTTCAGCAGGGAGAAGGCCGAGGCCGCGCGCAACTTCGCCAACAAGGTGTGGAACGCGTCGCGGTTCGTGCTGATGAACATGGAGGGCGTCCCCGCCGCGCCCAGGGCCGAGGGGCTGGGGCTGCCGGAGAAGTGGGTGCTGTCGCGCATGAACCGAGCCGTCCGCGAGGTCACCGCGCACCTCACGGCCAACGACCTCGCCTTCGCCGCCCAGAAGGCCTACGACTTCGCGTGGAACGAGTTCTGCGACTGGTACATCGAGCTGGCCAAGAGCGACCTGTTCGACGGGACCCCGGAGCAGAAGGAGCGCGCGCGCGGCGTGCTGTACCTCGTGCTGGACAGCCTCCTGCGCCTGCTGCACCCGTTCATGCCGTTCCTCACCGAGACCGTGTACAAATTCCTGCCCGGGCACGCGGAGGATTCGTGCATGCTGTCCGCCTGGCCGCAGGCGGACCCCGCCTTCGACTTCCCCGAGGACGAGCAGCGCATGGAGGGCATCATGGAGATGCTCCGCGCGGTGCGCGCCGCCCGGCAGGAGCTGAAGGTGCAGGCCGGGCACAAGGCCCGCGTGTTCCTGCGCCCCGCGCAGGGCTGGGAAGGCCGCCTCTCCGGCGCGGAGCCCTACTTCCAGCGCCTGGCGGGAGCGAAGTCCCTCGAAATCCTCCCGGAGGGGAAGGCGGTCGAGGGCAAGACCATCTCCGCCGTGACCCAGATCGGCGAGGCGCTGATGCCCCTGGGCGACCTGGTGGACATCTCCAAGGAAATCGAGCGCCTGAACAACGAGGCGAACGCCCTGCGCGCGGACATCGCCCGCGGGGAGGGGAAACTGAACAACGCCGGGTTCACCGCCAAGGCGCCCGCCGCGCTGGTGGAGGCCGAGCGCGAGCGCCTCGCGCAGAACCGGAGGATGCTGGAGGCGCTGGAGGAGCGCGTCAAGGGGCTGGCGCCGTGAGCGAGCCCGGCTTCCGGCACGTTCCCGTGCTGCTGGGGGAAACCCTCGCCGCGCTGGCGCCGCGCCCGGGCGGGGACTACCTGGACGGCACCGCGGGGGGCGGCGGGCACAGCGAGGCCATCCTGCTCGCCATGGAAGGCCGCGGGACCCTTACGCTGATGGACCGCGACCCCCAGGCGCTGCGCGCGTCGCGGGAGCGCCTCAGCGCGCACCCGAACGTCTCGTTCATCCACGGCAACTTCCACGACGCCCGGGAACTGCTGGAAGGCAGGCTGTTCGACGGCATCCTGCTGGACCTGGGCGTGTCCTCGCCGCAGCTGGACACCCCGGAGCGCGGGTTCTCCTACCACGAGGACGCGCCGCTGGACATGCGCATGGACCAGAGCGCAGGCATGACCGCCGCCGATTGGCTCAACGGGACGCCGGAGCGCGAAATCACGCAGGCGCTGTACGACTACGCGGACGAGCGGTGGGCCGCGCGCATCGCCAAGACCATCGCGGCCATGCGCGCGCAGAAGCCGTTCGAGACAACGCGTGACCTCGTGGACGCCGTGGACCGCGCCATCCCCAAGGCCGTGCGCCGCAAGGACGAGGGCCATCCCGCGAGGAGGACGTTCCAGGCGGTGCGCATCGCCGTCAACGAGGAGATCGCCCCGCTGCCCAGGGCGCTGGAGGACCTGGTAATGATGCTGAGGCCCGGCGGGCGTCTGTGCGTGATATCGTTCCATTCCATCGAGGACAGGGCGGTCAAGCACACGCTGCGCCGCCTCAAGGACCCGTGCGTCTGCCCGCCCGACGCGCCGGTATGCGTGTGCGGGAAGCAGCCGCTGGTGAGCCTGCCCAAGGGCTACCCCGCGGCGCCGACGGAGGAGGAGCTGGCAGCCAACCCGCGCTCCCGCAGCGCGCTGCTGCGCGTGGCGCAGAGGCTGCCGTGAGCCGCCTGTTCGTCGTAGCCACGCCCATCGGCAACCTGGAGGACATCAGCCCCCGGGCGCTGTCCGTGCTGCGCTCGGTCTCGCTTATCCTGGCCGAGGACACGCGCGTGACCCGCAGGCTGCTGTCGGCGTTCGACATCCACACGCCGCTCATGAGCAGCCACGCCCACAACGAAGGGGCGGTGGCGGAAGGCGTCGTTTCGCGGATGCTGGCGGAGGACATCGGCGTCGCGCTGGTCACCGACGCGGGCACCCCCGGCATTTCCGACCCCGGGAGCCGGGTCGTGCGCGCGGCGGCGCAGGCCGGCATCGAGGTGCTGTCCATCCCCGGCCCCAGCGCCGCGGCGGCCGCGCTGTCGGTCAGCGGGTTCGAGGAGCCGGAGTTCACGTTCTTCGGGTTCCTGCCCCGGGGCGCGAAGGAGCTGCGCCGGAAGCTGCAGGCCATGGCGGGTACAATCCGCCTGGCGGTGCTCTACGAGTCCCCACACCGCGTGCTTGACTTGCTCGAGGCCGTGGGCGAGGTGTTCCCCGAAGCGCCGATGACCTGCAGCCGCGAAATCACGAAGCTGCACGAGCAGACGCTGCGCGGGACGGCGGGCGAGGTCCGCGCGCGCCTGCTGGAGGACGAGAAGCAGCTGCGGGGCGAGTTCTGCCTGGTGCTCAACCTCAGCGGAACGCAAGCGCCGGAAGCGCCCGAGGCGGTGGAGCAGAGCGCGGAAAGCCGCCTGCTGGAACTGCTGCTGGCGGGGATGACGCTCCGCGAGGCGCAGGACGAACTTGTCGGCAGGGGCGAGCGCCGCAACCGGGTCTACGCCGCGGCGCTGGCGCTGCGGCGCGTCGCCGCGGACCTGCTGGGCGAAGGCTGATTCCCGGAAGGCCGGCCTGCCAAAACGTTTGACGCGCCATGCGCGAAAGCCTATACTCCGGCCGCCGGCATCCAAAAGGAGCCGGACGAGGACCCATCCCTGAAACTGCGTCAGGTATCCACAGCGAACTTGAACGGAGGCAGCCATGCAACAGAATCCCACCCGGAAACTCGCCCTCACCGCGCTGTTCGTCGCCCTGGTCTTCCTGCTCGGGCTCACCCCGCTGGGGCTCATCCCGCTGGGCTTCGTCAACGTCACCGTCCTGGCCATCCCCGTCATCGTCGGCACCATCGTGTTGGGGCTGGGAACGGGGCTGCTGCTGGGATTTTTCTTTGGCCTCGCCAGCTTCTTCAGCATGATCGGATGGTCCATGACGCCGCCCAGCGTCCTGGCGGGCACGCTGCTGGGCGCCAGCCCGGTCCTCGCCATCCTCATGTGCTTCATCCCCCGCCTGCTCATCCCCGTCTTCGTCCACCTGACCTACCGCGCGGTGAAGGCGACGGGGGCGGCAAAGCTGTCGCTGCCCGCCGGGGCCGCCGTCGGGTCGCTGACGAACACGGTGTTCTACCTGGGGCTCATGTACCTCTTTTACAGGTTCGCGGCCCTGGACGCCACGCGCATCGTGAACCTCATCCTGGGCATCGGGTTCATCGCGGGCACCTCGGAGGCCGTGGTCGCCGCCCTGCTGGCGCCGCCCATCGTCATCGCGATCACCAAATTCTCGAAGCACGAGGAAGCCGCCGCATGATCCTCGCGATGGACGTGGGCAACACCAACATCAAGTTCGCGGTCTTCGACGGCCGCGACCTGGTCAAGTCCTGGCGCGTCGCGACCAGCACGTCGTACACATCGGACGAGTACGGCATCATCGTCAGCGGAATGTTCCGCCAGTCGCAGTTGGAGATGGGCGCCATCAAGGGCATCATGGTGTCCTCCGTCGTGCCCAGCATCAACTTCACCATCGAGCACATGTGCCGCGACTTCTTCGCCGCCGAGCCGCGCTTCGTGGGGCCGGGTCTGAAGACCGGCATCAACATCCTCTACGAGAACCCGCGCGAGCTGGGGACGGACCGCATCTGCAACGCGGTGGCCGCCTACGCGCAGTACGGCTCGCCGTGCATCACCATCGACTTCGGCACCGCGACGAGCATGGGCGCGGTGTCCGGGCGCGGCAACTTCATCGGCGGCTGCATCCTCGCCGGGGTCCGCATGTCGCGCGAGGCGGTGGTGACCGGGACTTCGAAGCTGCCGCACTTCGAGCTGGTCACGCCGGAGAAAGTCATCAACCGCACCACCATCTCCAACCTGCAGGCGGGCCTGCTGTACGGCTACGCCGGGCAGATCGGCTACCTCATCGCCCGCATGAAGGAGGAGATGGAGGCCCCCGGCGCCGCCGTGGTCGCCACCGGCGGCTTCGCGGCCCAGATGGCGAAGCAGACCAGCGCCATCCAGCACGTGGACAGCCTGCTGACCCTCAAGGGCATCCGGATGATTTATGAGAAGAATTTCGCATAAGAAAGCATAAAACAAGAATCGCCCGGCCGCGTCCATGCGCCGGGCGATTTCTTATGCTTTCTGCTATTTATCGGTAATACCT
>DATHTQ010000152.1:0-2118 GCA_035463055.1 Candidatus Limnocylindria bacterium | reverse complement strand
ACGCCAGGGACAAGGGCATCACGGTCATCTACATCTCCCACAAGCTGGAGGAAATCTTCGCGCTGTGCGACACGACCACCGTCCTGCGCGACGGCCAGGTCGTCGAGACGCGCCCCACCGGCGGGTTCACCCGGGACGAGGTCATCGAGCGCATGGTCGGCCGCAGCGTGGACGTCAAGTACCCCTGGCGCCCGCGCGAACCCGGCGAGGTCGTCCTCCGGGTCACGGGGCTTAGCCGGCAAGGCGCCGTCCGGGACGTCAGCTTCGAGCTGCGCCGCGGGGAGATCCTGGGCGTGGCGGGGCTGGTCGGCTCGGGGCGGACCGAGCTTGCCGAGACCATCTTCGGCGCCCACCCCAAAGACGCCGGCACCATCGAAGCACTGGGGCGCATCGCCAATATCCGCAGCACCCACGACGGGAAGCGCGCCGGCATCGGCCTGCTGACAGAGGACCGCAAGGAGAGCGGGCTCGTGCTCTCCTTCGACCTGACGCGCAACGTCACCGTGACCAACCTGGACCGCGTCAAGGCCGGGGGGTTCCTGTCCCCCGCCCTGGAGCGCAGGCTGGCCGGGGAGTTCGCCCAGCGCCTGAACGTGAGGACGCCCTCGATGCGCCAGACGGCCATGAACCTCTCGGGGGGCAACCAGCAGAAGGTCGTCTTCTCCAAGTGGCTGTTCTCCGACGCCGACATCCTGATCCTGGACGAGCCCACCCGCGGGATCGACGTGGGCGCGAAGTACGAGATCTACCTGCTGATGAACCGGCTCGCGGAGGAGGGCAAGGCCATCGTGATGATATCCTCGGAACTGCCGGAGGTGCTGGGCATGAGCGACCGGGTCATCGTCATGAGCGCCGGGCGCGTGGCGGGCGAACTCCCGCGCGCGGAGGCGACGCCGGAGGCCGTGATGGCCCTCGCGGTGGCCGGATGAGGGGGCTGGCGAAGGCGGGCGCGCTGCGCCCGGCGAGGGTCGCGGGCGTATTCCGCGAATGGAGCCTCGTGCTCATCATCCTACTCATCACGGTTGCCGCCTCCTTCGTGCGGCCCGCGTTCCTCAGCGGCAGGAACATCCTCAACATCCTGCGGGCGTATTCCACCATCGGCATCGCGTCCATCGGCATGACGTTCGCGATCCTGGGCGGGGGAATGGACCTCTCCATCGGCTCCACGATATCCCTGTCCTCGGTGGTCACGATGCTGATCATCAACTCCACCGCGCTGGACGGCGTGAGCCCGGCCTATGCCGCGCTGGCCGCGATCGCCGCGGGCATGGCCATCGGCGCGGCGGTCGGCGCGCTCAACGGCGTCATCCTCGCGGCCATCAACGGCAGCCTGGGCGACAGCTTCATCATCACCTTCGCGATGCAGATCGTGGTCGCCTCCGTGGCGCAGGCGGTCGTGGGCGGCAGCTTCCAGTCGGCCAGGTACCAGAGCGGGCTGTTCAAGCAGCTGGGCATCGGCATGGTCCCGGTGCTGCTGTTCGCTGTCGTGGCGGCCGCGGCCCAGTTCACCCTCGCCCGGACCTCCTTCGGGCGCAGGCTGTATTTCCTGGGCGCCAACAAGCTGGCGGCGAAAATGGCGGGCATCCGCGTCAACCGCGTGCGCTTCGCCTCCCACGTGCTGTGCGGCCTGTGCGCGGGCCTGACCGGGGTGCTCATCGTCAGCCGCGTCAACTCCGCCTCCCCGCTGCAGGGCGTCGGGTATGAGCTGGAGGCGATGGCCAGCGTGGCGGTGGGCGGCACCTCGCTCAGCGGCGGAAGCGGGAGCGCAGCCAAGACGGTGCTGGGGGTGATGGTGATCGGTTTCCTGCTCACCGCGCTCAACGTGCTGGGCGTCCGCTCCAACGAGCAGCTCATCGTGCGGGGCGGGGTCATCATCGCCGCCGTCATCATGGACGTCCTGAACAGGAAGGCGCGGGTGAGGGCGGCGTTATGAGAACAATCGGCAGGGGCGCGAGCCTGAAGGACCACGCGGTGCTGGGGCTGTTCGTTCTGTTCATCCTGGTCATGGTCGTCGTCAAGCCGAGCTTCGTGACCCTGAGCAACGCGAACAACATCCTCATCGACGTGTCCATCTACGGCGTCGCGGCGGTCGCGATGACCATCTCCATCATCACCGGC
>DATHTQ010000151.1:0-3277 GCA_035463055.1 Candidatus Limnocylindria bacterium | reverse complement strand
GCGGTCAAGCCCCAGCAGATGGAAGAGCTGCTTAGGGATATCAAGCCCGAAATGCGCGATGGCCTGCTGGTCATCTCCCTTACTCCCGGCAAGAAGCATGATTACTATGCCGATCATCTGGGCGGGAACATTCCCGTTATCCTCTCCATGCCCAACATCAACGCCAAGATCGGCGCGTCCGTCACCGCGCTGTGCCCCAACGGCAGGGTAACGCCGGAAATGCTGGAAGACGCAAAGGCCGTCTTCACGGCAGTCGGCTCCGTGACCGTCATCGCCGCGGACAAGATGACCATCTTCTCCGCCCTTGGCGGCGCGGCCCCTGCGTTCGTCTACATGTTCATCGACGCGCTGGCCACCGCGGGCGTCAAGTACGGCATGCCCCGGGGCATGGCGCAGCAGGTCGCCTGCGACATGCTGGAGGGCAGCGCGCAGGCGGTGCGCCAGAGCGGCGAGCATCCCCGCGCGATGATGGACCAGGTCACCTCCCCCGGGGGCACGACCATCGAGGGCGTCCACCGCCTGGCGGCGCTGGGGTTCGAGCACGCGGTGCACGAGGCCGTGCGCGCGGTCATCGAGAAGACGGAGAAGCTGGAAGGCAAGTAAGCCAGCCATGCCGTACACAGGCAGCATCCGAAGAACCCCCGAACGCGCTGGCGTACGGGGGCATTCTTTTAGCCAAGCCTGGGGATTACTCGCTGCGCAAGGCAACGACCGGGTCGCGCTTCGCGGCCATGCGCGCGGGCAGCCAACCGGCTACCCAGGACAGCGCCGCGCTGATGGCGACCAGCAGCGCCGCGCCTTGCAGCGGCAGGCTGGCGGTGATGTTCTCGTCCCCCGCGAGCCGCCGGACGATGACATTGATGGGGATGGTGAGCAGCGACGCCAGCAGGACGCCCAGCACGCCCGCCGTGATGCCGATGATGAGCGCCTCCGCCGTGAACACCCGGCGCACGTCCCTGCGCGACGCGCCGACCGCGCGCAGGATGCCGATTTCCTTAGTGCGCTCCAGCACCGAGATGTAGGTGATGATGCCGATCATGATGGACGAGACGACCAGCGACACCGCGACGAACGCGATGAGCACGTAGGTCATCACGTTGATGATGGTCGTGATGTTGGAGATGATGAGGGCCACGAAGTCGGTGTAGACGATGCGCAGGTCCTCGTCCACCTGCATGTTGTACTCCTCGATGAGCTGTGCGACGCGCTCCTTGCGCTCGAAAGTGTCGGTGTACAGGGAGATGCTGGACGGGCGGTCCGGGTCCACGAGGCCCGCGTTTCGCAGCACCTCCTCCAGCGTGCCCGCCTGCTTGGCGATGAGCAGGTCGTACATCGTCGCCAGCATATCCTCGCCTGCCGATGCCATCCAGGCGTCCAGCAGTCCGGCGAGCTGCGCGTCGCCCATCCCCTCCAGGGAGCCCGTCATCAGGCCCGGCAGCGCGCTCCACTGCGAGATGGCGGGGGCCTGCCCTGCGGGCTCACCCTCGCCCGACGCCGCCTCGCCGCCGCGCAGCGCCCGCAGCAGCGCGGACACGTCCATCCCGGACGAGCCGGAAAACATCCCGTTCGTGCCGCCGTCGCTCCCCGGGCGCAGGGAGGGGAGCACGGTGACCGCCTCGCGGATGAACCGCGCCTTTCCCGCCGTGTCCAGCGCCGCGACGTAGGCGCGGGCTTGTTGGGCCTTCTGGGCGGTGTCGGCCGCGGCGAACGCCAGGCCCGACAGCACGTTGACGCCGGGGCTGGCCTGCTGGGCGGCCGCGAACGCGCTGGACGCGGCGCGCGCGATGACCGACTCGGTCAGGGCGCGTGTGTACCCCAGGTCCGCCTGCCCGAAGCCCTCTTCCCTGGGCCGCGCGATGCCGGATACGCGGAGCCTCGGCGCGTCCGCCACCAGACGGGCGACCTGGGCCGGGTCCTCGCGCACATCGGTGAACAGGCCGTTCTCCCCGCGCAGGTAATAGTCGCTGCGGGCAAGCAGGGAATATTCCTTGCCGATGAGCTCCTCGTACCGGAACACCCGCTCCTGCGGGAACTCCGTCAGCGTCCCCTCCATCATGGCGCGCATCTCCTGGCGCGGCAGGATGCCCAGCCGGTAGAGCGCGTAGTCGGATATCTCGTTGCCCAAGTCCACGAAGAGGATGACATCCTCCGCGCCCTTCGGCCATTCCCCCGCCAGCAGGGTGTAGCGCGCGCGGAACGCGTCGCCGGGCAGGCCGTCCTTGTCGGACGGCAGCATCTCCGTCACCGGGGAATCCGAGAACGGCAGCATCTGCGCGAACGGGTTCGTGCGTCCCCCTGCTTCCTCCCCCGCGGCAAGGACCAACTCCCCCGCCGGGTCCACGGTGTACAGGTCGAACCGCGCGTCGTACCCATAGTGCACGTCGGTCAGGTACGGCCGCATGGGGTTGTCGGGCGTCTCCAGCCACTCGCGGAAGGCCGCGAGGTCGTTGACGGCGGAGTTGACCTGCACGGTGCGCAGCCGGTCGGCGATGTTCGCGTCCACGTACACCGCGCCGTCCCGCGCTTCCCCGCGCTGCATCCGGTTCTGGCGCATGCGCGCCGCCACCTCGCCCAGGGCGATGGCCTCGCGCTGGATGACGATGGGGTAGGACGCCATCGTGTCCCGCTGGATGCCGGTGATGTAGTCGTTGACCCCCGTGGACATCGCGAGGATGAGCGCGATGCCGATGATGCCGATGGAGCCGGCGAACGCCGTCAGCAGCGTCCTGCCCCGCTTGGTCAGCAGGTTCTGGAAGGAAAGGGACAGCGCGGTGCCCAGGCTCATCGCGGTCTTGGGCTGCCTCGGGGGAAGGGTATCGGGCTGCCCGCCCTCGAAGGGGGCGGAGTCGGACACCACCAGGCCGTCCTTCAGGCGGATGATGCGTGTCGCGTACCTCTCGGCAAGCTCCTGGTTGTGGGTGACCATGACGACCAATCGGTTACGAGCCAATTCCGCCAGGGTCTCCATGAGCTGGACGCTCGTTTGCGAGTCCAGCGCGCCGGTCGGCTCGTCCGCAAGCAGCACGTCCGGGTCGTTGACCAGGGCGCGCGCCACCGCGACGCGCTGCATCTGCCCGCCGGAAAGCTGGCTGGGCCTCTTGCGCAGCTGGTCCCCCAGGCCGACTTGCTCCAGCGCGGCCTTCGCGCGCTGCCTGCGCTCCGCCGGGCCCACGCCCGAGAGTGTGAGCGCGATTTCCACGTTGCCCAGCACGCTCTGGTGCGGGATGAGGTTGTAGGTCTGGAACACGAACCCGACCGAGTGGTTGCGGTACGCGTC
>DATHTQ010000150.1:0-5946 GCA_035463055.1 Candidatus Limnocylindria bacterium | reverse complement strand
TTTTCCCGCACGGCTGATTTGTCTCTGGCTGGATATTTTTCGGACTGCCGGTTACACTGCCTTGAGCGTGTCGCGGATGCGGCGGAACACCTCGGTATAGTCGGTGTTGTATTCGCCGGGGCCCACGAAGTGGATGGACAGCAGGCGGTTGTTGTCGAGGTGTGCGTAGTGGATGCGGCCGCGCACGATGGCGCCGTCATACCTGACCCCGCGGTATGTCACGTAGAACCCGGGCTTGCCGAGCAACGTCCGCTCCGCCGCCTCGGACACGCGCCATTCGCTGTAGTTCACCTGGCCGAGGCTGGCGGCGAACGTGCGCAGGTCGTTGCGCATCGTCGCGTTGCTGTAGTTCGCGCTGACCGGCGTGATGCTGAAGGTGAAGGTGACGGGGAAATTCTCCTTGACCTGGTCGGCGGGCTCGGTCAGGACGTAGGTGTCCGCCTTGCTGTCGTCCACGGTGTACCCGGCGACGGATTCAAAGGAAATCCCCAGGTTCGTGGCCGTATAGGTGGCGAAGGAGAAGACCAGCGGGTCGCGCGGGGGCGGGGTGGGCATGTCCACCGGGCTGAGCGGGATGGGCGTCGCCCCGGCGTATATGCGCTCGGTCGGCAGGCCGGAAGCACCCAGGAAGGCATCCGGGTCCTCCTCGGAGGAGGGGTCGTAGTTTTCCGGAAGCCCCGGGATGACGGGGGTGGGGGTGGGCCCCTCCAGCGGGGACTGCTGCAGCGCGACCGTCGGGGTCGTGACGTTGGACCCCGGCTGCTCCTGGCAGGAGATGAACAGCATGGCCGTGATGATCAGCAATGCCGCCAGCGCGAGTTTTTTCATGTGTGTACCCTCCCCTGCTCTGCCGGGTCAGGCTTGTAAAACAATGGTAACAATTCGCGCTGCGCGCGTCAAGCGCGCCGATGCGGAGCGCCTTGATTATTCCCGCAGCAGCCCGCTGTAACCGCGGCTTCCGTTCTCGTAGGGCGTCCCGCGGACCGGCTCCCGCCCGGCGGCTTCCGGCTCGTCTTCCATTTCGGCCACGTCCTGCGCTTCCTGCGCGAACGGGTCGTTCTGGTACTTCGGGTAATACAGGCGCCGGTCCAGCGCGGGGATGCGCTCGGTGAACGACCCCGGCTTGCCCCGAAGCATCGCGGAGCGCATCTCATTGAGGCGGCTGTCCAGCACGTCCAGCCAGTTGAGCACTTCGGCCTCGGGGAACATCGGCGGCCGGGGGCTTCCATATTCGGGGATGCCGTGGTGGCTTAGGATCATGTGGGAGAGGAGCAGCGGGTATTCGTCGTCCTCCCGGAAGCCCAGCGCCTTGGCGGCGTCCCGCAGGGCGGAAACGCCGGTCACGATGTGCCCCAGCAAAAGCCCCTCGCGCGAATAGTCCGTCACGCTTCCCAGCTCGCTGGCGTTCATCTCCGTCAGCTTGCCCAGGTCGTGTACGATGACCCCGGCCACGACCAGGTCCTCGTCGAGGTACGGGTAGCACGCGCAGATGGCGCGCGCGGCCTTCAGCATGTCCGTCAGGTGGTGCAGCAGGCCGCTGCGCTCGGCGTGGTGCATGCTTTGCGCGGCGGGGTAATAGAGGATCTTCTCCTCGGCGCGCTTGAGCATCTCGGCGCAAAGCGCCTTGAGCACGGGGTTCGCCATCCCGTCCACCAGCGCGTTGACCTCGCCCATCATCTCGTCCGACGCGCGCGGCGCGGCGGGCACCAGCTGAGAAAGGTCCACCTCGTCGGTCCCGTCCACCGGGCGGAGGCGCTCGACCTTCATCTGCAGGCGGTTGTTGTATTCCACGACCAGCCCGCGCACCTTGACCACCTGGCCGGGCGCGGGGGGCGTCTCGTCGCTGTTCCAGACCTTGGCGTTGATGTCGCGGGTGTTGTCGGCGAGGTTGATGTCCAGGTACGGGTCCCCGTTGCGGTTGACGCGCTTCTCGGAGGACTTGACCAGCAGGTACCCCTCGAAGCGCATGTCGCGCCCCAGGCCGTTAAGTTTGGTCTGATTCATTGCGCACTCCGGTGTCCATCCTGTCCTCGAACAGGGTGTATTCGTTGAGCCAGGTCAGCGTGACGGTCGCGAGCGGGCCGTTGCGCTGCTTGGCGACGATGACCTCCGCTTCCGTCGGGTCGGTGTCCTCCGGCTTATAGTAATGCTCCCGGTGCAGGAACATGACCACGTCGGCGTCCTGCTCGATGGAGCCGGAGTCGCGCAGGTCGCTGAGCACGGGCTTCATGGAGCCGGTGCGCTTGACGTTGGCGCGGGAGAGCTGGGCGCACGCAAGCAGCGGGATCTTCAGCTCCAGCGCGATGCCCTTGAGCTTGCGGGAAATCTCCGCCACTTCCAACTGGCGGTTCTCGGTGCGGCCGTCGGAGGACATGAGCTGCATGTAGTCCACGACGATGAGGTCCAGCCCCTGCTCGGTCATCAGCCTGCGGCAGCGGCTTCGCAGCTGCGCCGGGCTGAGGGAGGAGCTGTCGTCCAGGTATATCCTGGTTTCCGACAGCGGCCCCAGGGCCATGGACAGGCGCTCCCAGTCGGATGGCGTCAGCGCGCCGGAGCGGACGCTCTGCATGTTGACCCGTGCGTCGCCGCACAGCATGCGCATGGCGATCTGCTCCTTGGGCATCTCGAGGCTGAACACCGCGACGGACTTCCCGTGCCGCGCGGCACTGGAGGCGATGTTCATCGCGAAGCTCGTCTTGCCCATGCTCGGGCGCGCGCCGACAAGCACCAGCTCGCCCGCGTGCAGGCCGGTCAGGAGGCGGTCCAGCATCGTGAAGCCCGTAGGCACGCCCGCGATCTTGCCCTTGTTGCGCACGAGCTCCTCGATCTGGGCGAGCGTGCGCTTCATGACCTCGCGGATATGGGTGAGCTGCTGGCCGCCGGTGCGCTTCATCACGATGTCGAAGATGGACTTCTCGGCGAACAGCAGCGTTTCCTCGAGCGTCAGGCGCTCCTCATGGCAGGTTCGGCTGATCTCCCCGGACGCGGTGATGAGCTTGCGGAGCGTGGACTTCTCCAGCACGATTTCGACGTAGTGCTTCAGGTACGCGGAAGTCGGGACCGAGCGGATGAGCTGGATGAGGTAGTCCGTCCCGCCGATGCCGTCCAGCGTGCCCTCGCGCGTGAGCTCGGTGTCCATGGTGACCAGGTCCACGCTGCGAGCCTGGGAGAACAGCATATGCATCGCGCGCATCAGCGCCTGGTGCGGGGGATAGTAGAAGTCGTCCGCGACCAGCGCCTCCATCACGGTCATCAGCGCCGCCGCGTCCTGCAGGGCCGCGCCAAGCACGGCCCGCTCTGCCTCCAGGCTTTGGGGCGGAAGCCTCAGCCTCCGGGCTTCGGCGGAATCGGCGACCGTGAACTCCTGCATGGTATCCTTTCAGGCCGTCACGGGATGGAGACGACCCGGACCACCATCGCCACCTTGACCCCGGCGTACAGCGACACCGTGACCTCGCTGTCGCCCACGGCGCGGATGGGCTCGGGCAGCTCGATCTTGCGGCGGTCCAGCTCGATGCCGTGCTGCGCCTTGAGCGCGTCGGCGATTTCCTGCCCCGTCACGCTGCCGTACAGGCGGCCCTTGTCCCCGCTCTTGGCCTCCAGGCGGATGACCTTGCCGCGCAGCTTGTGCGCGAGGTCGTCCGCGTCCTTGTGCCTGGCGGCTTCCTTGGCGCGCTCCTGCTCGTTGCGGCGCTCCACCTCGCGCACCGCGGCTTCGGTTGCCTCCACCGCCCACTTGCGCGGGAAGAGGTAGTTACGCGCGAACCCGTCGGACACGTTGACGACTTGGTTCTTCTTGCCGCTGCCGGGCACGTCCTGGAGCAAAATGACCTTCATATGCTTCTTCCTTTCATGCCCTGCCGCCGTCCGCGGGGGTTTTTCGCAGGTTCCTCGGGTCCGCCAGCTGGTCCATGAGGCCCAGGACCAGCGCCGCGGGGCTCAGCAGCACCTGCAGCAGCGCGAGCAGCGCGAGGCGGGTCCCGAAACGCCATCCGCGTGCCTTGAGCCGGAAGTCGAGGGACGCGAGTCCCTGGATGGCGAACAGCGCGAAGAACACGTTGTACATCATCTGCCCGGCCAGGCCCAGCACCGGGTTGCGCGAGAAGGCCGCCAGCAGGTATCCCGCGGCGAGCACCCACAGCCTGCGCCCCCACGCGCGCGGGATGTGCCAGGCGGAGAAGGGCGGCATGCCCAGGTCCTCCTCGGCGCCCCGGCGCTTCCCCAGGGTCACCGCCAACCCCGTGCCCAGGAGGCCCAGGTTGACGCTGAAGGTGGTGAGCAGGCCTGGCACGAACGATGCGGTAAGCACCTCGACGCGCGCGCGGACCTGCTTGAGGAACTCGCCGAGCGCTTCGGGGATGAAGGTGTACCCGCCGTTCACCAGCACCAGCGCGTCGTTGGGGTCCGCGGCGTCAAACGAGAGGAACCCGCCGCGCCAGAGCGTGTAGAGGATGGAGTCCCGCTCCGGCATGTCCTCCAGGGCGGCGACGGCGCTGTCCGCGATGTAGCCGTACAGGCTGCCGCCGATGCCCAGGCGGAAGGCGGCGAACAGCGCGGCGATGGAGAAGACGCTGGATGCGGCGACGTACAGCGCCGTTCGGTAAAACGGCACCCGCAGGATATGGCAAGCGGTGAACACGGCCAGGGGCGGCAGCATGTAGGCGGCGTACCACAATCCGGATACGCCGAACACGCGCCAGGCCCCCAGCGTCACGAGCAGGAAGCACAGCAACGCGGGCAGGATGCCCCCGACCGCGGCGGCGATGAGCAGGAGGAAGGGGAACAGCACCGCACCGATGGCGACGTAACTCAGGCCTGCCAGCGCGCCGGACTGCAGCCCGAACACCAGGAACCCTGTGAGAAGGAGGATGAACAGGGAGCCCCGAGGGTCCCTCATCAGCCTTGTATCGCCCATCGCTCCCTCTTTCGCTCTCAGGTTATCCGCATTTTATCGGCGCGGTCATGGGCTGTCAAGGAAACAGGCATTCGCCTATGGGTCCCCGGCGAGGCCTGTGGATTTCGATTTTCCATAGTATGCATGACCCAAAAATCGGGAGCGCCCGCTTTCGGACGCCCCCGTATTGCTTGCATTAATCTATTTTACCGGACATCCGTGTAAAAACCGCTTTCCCTTACCAGGCGGCCTCCGTCACCACGTCGTCCATCAGGGCCATCACGTACGGCTTGCCGCGGTCCGTCAGTTTCTGCATCTCCACGTCGTTGCTGTGCAGCGTGACGGCCTGCCCGCCGCTGGTCAGCACGGTGAACTCGCCGGGCTTCTCCATGAGCCACGCCGCGGCGACGTACCGGCCGTTGGTGCCGCTCTTGTTGAAGTAGAACGCGTGCACGCCCTTGCCCGCGCGGCGCTGGGCGTCGATCATGCCTTCCGGGATGCGCTTGAGGTAGCCCCGGTCGGACGCGAGCATCAGCTCGTCCCCGGGCCCGATGCCCCCCGCGGTGAGCAGCGCGTCGCCTTCGCCTACCTTCATCCCGATGACCCCGCGGGTCACCCTTCCGGTCACCGCGGCCTCTTCCTGCGGGAAGCGGATCAGCATCCCCTCGTTGGTGAGGCAGAACACGTCGTCCTTTTTGCGCAGGGTCTCCACCGTGACGACCTCGTCGCCCTTGCCCAGCGTGATGGCGGCCACCTTCGCGCGGCGCACCGCGTACTCCTCCATCGGCGTGCGCTTGACCATGCCTTTCCTCGTGAAGAAGAACAAGTCGGGCTGGCCGGCGCCGTCGCCCGGGGGCATGTCCACCACCGCGACGCACGCCTCGCCCGCTTCCAGGCCGCCGAGCACGCCCGCGAGCGATATCCCGCGGTCCTTGGGGCGCAGCGACTCCTCCAGCGAGGAGACGGGCACCTGGTAGCAGTTGCCCTTCTGGGTGAAGAACAGCAGAACGTGGTCGGTTTCAGTGAAGAACGTATAGCGGGCGCCTCGTCCG
>DATHTQ010000149.1:0-2264 GCA_035463055.1 Candidatus Limnocylindria bacterium | reverse complement strand
CTTTTCATCCAGTTCCCCATTCCTGCCTGGCGCACGGGCATCCATCCCCCGCGGGTATGTCTTGCCCCGCGCCACACAAACGCAGACGCCCCGCGGCATTGCGGGCGTATGGCGGCGGCCAGATATGCTGTTCCCCGAAGGGCAGGCTCAGGCTAATCCTACAGGCGCGCCGTGTCAACCGAAGAACGCGCAGAAACCCAAGGAAATCCTGCGTTTTCGTCGTGTACGCCGCATCGCTGCCCCAATTGGCCGGAAAAACGGACAGGAAAGGCAAAGGCCTGCCGGTATGGCAAGCCGAAAACCAAAGGGTATGGGGCGATACTCCCATACCCTTTACGGCATCATTTGCATATGTTTCCTGCGCCGCCTCCCCGCCTATTTCCAGAATCGGCGGAGGACCTCCGGCAGTGGGGCGCCCCGCTAAAACTCCGCGTGCCCGACGGTCCTGGGGAACGGCAGCACGTCGCGGATGTTGGAGATGCCGGTCAGGTACATCACGAACCGCTCGAACCCCAGGCCGAAGCCGGCGTGCTTCACGGTGCCGAAGCGCCTGAGGTCGAGGTACCAGCCGTACTCCTCCTCACCCAGGCCCATCTCGCGGATGCGGGCGAGCAGCCGGTCGTGCCGCTCCTCCCTCTGGCTGCCGCCCAGCATCTCCCCGACGCCGGGCACCAGCAGGTCCACGGCGGCGACGGTCTTCCCGTCGTCGTTCTGGCGCATGTAGAACGCCTTGATGTCCCTGGGGTAGTCGGTCACGAAGACCGGCAGGCCGAAGTGCTTCTCGGTGAGGTAGCGCTCGTGCTCGGTCTGCAGGTCCATGCCCCAGGAGACCGGATAGTCGAAGGCCGCGCCCGAGCCCTTGAGGATCTCGATCGCGTCGGTGTAGGTGACGCGCGCGAAGCTGCTGGTCCGCACGTGGTCCAGCCGTTCCATGAGGCCCGTGTCCACGAACCTGTTCAGGAAGTCCAGCTCCTCCGGGGCCTTGGCGACGACCTCGTCCATGACGGTCTTGACCATGTCCTCGGCCAGCGCCATGTTGTCCGAGAGGTCCGCGAAGGCGATCTCCGGCTCGATCATCCAGAACTCCGCCGCGTGGCGCGCGGTGTTGCTGTTCTCGGCCCGGAACGTCGGCCCGAAGGTGTACACCTTGCCAAACGCCAGGGCGTACGCCTCGGCCTGCAGCTGCCCGGACACCGTGAGGGACGCGGGCTTGCCGAAGAAGTCCCTGCCGAAGTCCACCTTGCCGTCCTTGTCACGGGGCGGGTTCTCCGGCGGCAGCGTCGTCACGCGGAACATCTCGCCCGCGCCCTCGGCGTCGCTGGTCGTGACGATGGGCGTGTGCACGTACACGAAGCCGCGGCTGGCGAAGAACGCGTGGATGGCCTGCGCCGCGAGGGAGCGGATGCGGAACACCGCCTGGAACGTGTTGGTGCGGGGCCGCAAATGCGGGATGCCGCGCAGGTACTCCAGCGTGTGGCGCTTCTTCTGCAGGGGGTAGTCCGTCTCGCTCTTCCCAGTCAGGGTGACGCGGTCGGCGCGCAGCTCGAAGGGCTGCTTCATCTCCGGCGTGAAGACGAGCGTGCCCTCCGCCTCCACGGCGGAGTACAGCGGCGCGCGGGCCGCCTCCTGGAAGTTGGGCAGCGCGTCGGTGACCACGACCTGCAGGTTGCGGAAGCACGACCCGTCGTTGAGCTCCAGGAACGCGAACGCCTTGCTGTCCCTGGCGGTGCGCACCCAGCCGCGGGCCAAAACCCGCCGGCCGTCCTGCGCCTTCCCGTCGTACAGGTCCCGAATCGTCATATCGCTCACAGCGAATCCCCCTTCACGCCCAGCGCCTGGGTCGGGTGGTGCATGACCATGCCCAGCATCGCGGCGCCGATGATGCCGGCGTCGTTGCCCAGTACGGCCAGCTCGACCCGGCTGTAGGGCATGCTCTTGAACATCAAATATTTGGGCAGCTTCCCGCGCACGGCGTCCAGCAGGAAGCTCCCCGCCAGGCTGATGCCCCCGCCCAGCACGATGACCTCCGGGTCCAGGAACGAGATGACGGTGTTGACGGCGCAGGCGAGGCTCTCGGTGTACTCGTCGAACACCCGGACCGCGGCAGGGTCGCCCTCCCGGGCGGCGTCGATGACGAGCCTGCCGGTGATGTCATCGGGGTTTCCGCCCGCGCGGCGCAGGTACAGCGCATCGGGCCGGCGCTCCGCCTCCTCCCTGGCCATGCGGATGAGCGCCGTTGCGGAGCAGTAGCGCTCCAGGCAGCC
>DATHTQ010000148.1:0-3678 GCA_035463055.1 Candidatus Limnocylindria bacterium | reverse complement strand
AAGCAGTCCGCCAGCGCCCCGATCGTTTCCCCGTCCCGGCCCTCGGAAAAGTTGGGAACGCTCTCCATCAGCACCCGCATCCAGGCCCCTCCCCCCGCGTTCTTCCGTTATCCGCATTCTACCCCCCAGGATGCCCCGCGTGAAGCGCAAATACGGCGCTTTGCGCTTGCGCGGGGCGCGGAAGCGTGCTATAATCCTCCGGCATTACACACGCGGGGGGACTGTCCGCTTGTGCCGGAAGGTGACCGGACAGGTTGAGCCCCGCGGAGGCAACAACAAGGAGGAGGACCCATGGCAGTCATTTCCATGAAGAGCCTGCTGGAAGCAGGCGTGCACTTCGGCCACCAGACCAGGCGCTGGAACCCCAAGATGGCGCCCTACATCTTCACCGAGCGCAACGGCATCTACATCATCGACCTGCAGAAGACCGTCCGCAAGATCGAGGAGGCGTACATGTTCGTGCGCAACCTCTCGATGGAAGGCAAGTCCATCATGTTCGTGGGCACCAAGAAGCAGGCGCAGGAGTCCATCGAGGCCGAGGCCAAGCGCTGCAACATGTTCTACGTCAACAGGCGCTGGCTGGGCGGCATGCTCACCAACTACCGCACCATCCGCTCCCGCGTCGAGCGCCTCAACGAGATCGACAAGATGGAGAGCAGCGGCCAGTTCGATCAGCTGCCCAAGAAGGAAGTCATCAAGCTCATGCACGAGCGCGAGAAGCTCGAGGGCAACCTGGGCGGCATCCGCACCATGAAGGGGCTGCCCGGCGCGCTGTTCGTCGTGGACCCGATGAAGGAAGCCATCGCCGTGGCCGAGGCCCGGGCGCTGAAGATCCCGATCGTCGCCATCGTTGACACCAACTGCGACCCCGACCTCATCGACTACGTCATCCCCGGCAACGACAACGCCATCCGCGCGGTCAAGCTGCTTTCGGGCAAGATGGCGGACGCAGTGCTGGAAGGCCGCCAGGGCGTGCAGGAGACCGGCGGCGACGAGGACGGAGAGGACGAGGACGTGCCCGCCGAGGCGAACGCCTGAGGCTGGAAGACGGAAGGAGAGGGCGTCAACATGGAAATCACCACTACGATGGTAAAGGAACTGCGCGAGCGCACCCAGGCCGGCATGATGGACTGCAAGAAGGCCCTGGTGGAAACGGGCGGCAACATGGACAAGGCCATCGAGTACCTTCGTGAGAAGGGCCTCGCCGCCAACGCCAAGAAGGCCGGGCGCATCGCCGCGGAAGGCATGGTGGACAGCTACATCCACATGGGCGGCAAGATCGGCGTGCTCGTCGAGGTCAACTGCGAGACCGACTTCGTTGCGCACACCGACGCGTTCAAGAACCTCTGCCACGACCTGGCGCTGCAGATCGCGGCCAGCAACCCGCAGTTCGTCTCCCGCGAGGAAGTGCCCATGGAGAACCTCGCCAAGGAGAAGGAGATCCTGCGCGTGCAGGCGCTCAACGAGGGCAAGCCCGAGAAGATCGTCGACCGCATGGTCGAGGGCCGCATCGAGAAGTACTACAAGGAAGTCTGCCTGCTCGAGCAGCCGTTCGTGAAGAACCCGGACATCAACGTGCAGACGCTCGTCAACGAGGCGGCGCTGGCCAGCGGGGAGAAGATCTCCGTGCGGCGCTTCACCCGCTATGAGCGCGGCGAAGGCATCGAGAAGAAGGCATGCGACCTGGCCACCGAGATCGAGGCGCTGACCCGGAAGGCATGAACGCCGTCCGGGACAGCGGAAGGCAGGCCCGGGGAAGGCGGCGCTTCGGCGTCGCCTTTTCCCTTGGGGCCGCGCATCCGGCCTAAAGCCATAACGGGAGGTTCGGCATGGGATACCGCAGGATCATGCTCAAGCTGTCGGGGGAGGCGCTGGGCGAACACGGTTGGCTGTTTGACCACACGAAGATCAACGAGGCCGCCTGCGTCATCCGGGACGCGGCCCAAAGCGGCGTCCAGGTGGGCGTCGTCATCGGCGGCGGCAACCTCTGGCGCGGCCGCAGGGGCGCCGCGGCCGGAATGGTGGCGGTGCGCGCCGACCAGATGGGGATGCTGGGCACGCTGATGAACTGCCTGGTCATGCAGGACGCGCTGGAGCAGTGCGGGCAGAAGGCCCAGGTCTTCTCCGCGCTGCACCTCCCCGACGTGTGCTCCAACTACCGGCGCGACCTCGCCGACGAGGCGCTCACGCGCGACGGCGTGACGCTCTTCGGGGGCGGCCTGGGCACGCCGTTCTTCACGACCGACACGGCGGTGACCCTGCGCGCCCTGGAATTGGGCGCCGACGCGATCCTGCTGGCCAAGAACGTGGACGGCGTCTACACCGCCGACCCCAACCTGGACCCGTCGGCCGAGCTCATCCGCGACATCTCCTACGCCGAGGCCATCCGCCGGGGGCTCAAGGTGATGGACATGTCCGCGTTCTACATGTGCGCGGAGAACGGGCTGCCCGAGGTGCGCGTGTTCGGGCTGGACAGCCCGGACAACATCCGGCGCGTGCTGGACGGCGAGCCGCTGGGCACGACGCTGCACCCATGAAAGCTTCATGAAGCGCCTGCGCCGGCTGGTCTGGTTCATCGCCTCCAGGCTTGTGTTCATCACCAGCATCCTGGGGCTGATGACCGTCGCGTTCTATTTCTCGATGAACGCGGCCAACATCTTCGTCATCCTAAAGGACGGGATGGCGCAGCGCGCGCTGACCGTCATGACGAACCAGCAGGGCGGGGACCTGGACAAGTATTTCTCGCCCGCCTACCTCGCGCTGGACCCCCGCCTGGCCACGCTGCGCGACGGCAACAACCCCTATGAGCGCTACCAGGTCACGGGCATCGACCACCGCCTGCGCCTGGAATGGGTGTGGGCGTGGCCGTGGGAGGACATCGCCCGCGCGACGGTGACCGAGAACGTCCCCGCCATCGACGGGCGCATCCGGGGTGAGTACCGCGAGACCACCCCCCAGGAGCGGTGGTCGCCCCCCAGGTGGCCATCCGCGCGCTACGACGTCATCCTCATCCGCGAGAACGGCCAGTGGCACATCCGCGAACTGCAGAACGAAAGGGCCTATACCCCCTGAGCACGATACATCCCGCCCCCCGCATCCTCCTCGCCCCAATGGCAGGCATCACGGACTGGCCGTTCCGCCTGCTGTGCCGCCGCATGGGCGCGGACGAGACCGTCACCGAGATGATCAGCGCCCCGGGCCTGCTGTACGCGCCCCCGGACAGCCGCGCGTACGCCTTCCTGCTCGCCGCCCACCCGGACGAGGACGCGCTCGCAGCCCAGATCGTCGGCCGCGACCCGAAGACCATGGCCGAGGCCGCCCGGCGGCTGGAGGGCACGGGCCGCTATATCGGCATCGACATCAACTTCGGCTGCCCGGCGCACAAGATCACCGCCTCGGGCAACGGCTGCGCGCTCATGCGCGACCCGGCGCTGGCGGGCAGGATCGTGGACGCGGTGCGAAAGGCGACCACCATCCGCCTGTCCGCGAAGATGCGCATCGGCTGGGACAGCGAAAACGTCAACGCCGAGGTCTTCGCCAGGGCGTGCGAGGAGAACGGCGTCCAGGTCCTCTGCGTGCACGGGCGCACGCGGGAGCAGCAGTATTCCGGCAAGGCGGACTGGGAAGCCATCGCCCGGGTCCGCCGGGCTGTCGGCGTCCCCGTCATCGCCAACGGCG
>DATHTQ010000147.1:0-6406 GCA_035463055.1 Candidatus Limnocylindria bacterium | reverse complement strand
AGCGCGTCCGCGCCGTTTTCCAGCGCGTCCGCCATTTTACGCAGGGCGGCGGAGCGGGCCTGGCCGCTGGCGTCCGCCAGGACGCGCGACGCTTCCCGCGCGCGCCTGCCCATGTCATGCATCATTCTGTTTCACCGCCTCGAACAGGGTGCCCATGGGCTTCCCGTCCAAAATCTCGTAGATGTTCGCCGCCGGGCGGCTGCTGAAGACGTAGGTCGGGATGCCCGCCGCGGTCGCCCGCTGCGCGGCCTGCAGCTTGGTGACCATGCCTCCGGTACCCAGCGAGGACTCGGACTCCTGCGCCAGGCGCAGGACGTCCGGGGTGATGCGCTCCACGCGCGAGATCAGCTTTGCTTCCGGGTTCTTGCGGGGGTTGTCGTCGTACAGCCCGTCGATGTCGGTGAGGATGAAGAGCATGTCCGCCTGGATGAGCACCGCGACGATGGCGGACAGGTTGTCGTTGTCACCGTAGACGATCTCCTCCACCGCGACCGCGTCGTTCTCGTTGATGACCGGGAGGACGTTGTGCTCGAACAGGCACTCGAACGTGTTGCAAAGGTTGTGGCGCCGCTCCGGGTCCTCCACGTCGCCCTTGGTGATGAGCAGCTGGCCGACCACGTGCCCGTACTCCGAGAACATCTTGTCGTACAGGTACATGAGTTCGCACTGCCCGACCGTTGCCGCGGCCTGCTTGCCGGCGGTGTCACGGGGGCGCTCGCGCAGGCCCATCTTGCCCATCCCCACGCCGATGGCGCCGCTGGTGACCAGCACGACCTGCAGGCCCATGTTCATCATGTCGGCCAGCACGCGCGTGAGCGACTCCAGCTCCCTGAAGTTGATGCCCCCGCTGGGGTAGGCCAGCGTCGAGGTGCCGACTTTCACGACGACGCGCTTCTTCCGCTGCTCCATGCTATACCTCCAAGGATGATGGGGACAGCGTACCACGCCTCGCGGCGCTGGGCAAGGCGGATGGCGCAATTGGCCTGAAAGGAAGGTAAAAAAGGAAAACCGCGGGGCGTTCCCCGCGGTTCCTGCAGACTTCTGCCTGTATTACTTGATTTCGACGGTGGCGCCGACTTCCTCGAACTGCTTCTTGATCTTCTCGGCCTCGGCCTTCGGCACGCCTTCCTTGATGGGCTTCGGGGCGGACTCGACGAAGTCCTTGGCTTCCTTCAGGCCCAGGCCGGTGATGACTTCCCGGGCGACCTTGATGACCTTGATCTTCTCGGCGCCGGCGTTGGTGAGCACGACGTCGAACTCGGTCTTCTCTTCCACGGGGGCGGCGGCAGCGGCGGCGGCAGCGGGTGCCGCGGCGGCGACGGGGGCGGCGGCGGACACGCCGAACCTCTCCTCGAGGGCCTTGACGAGCTCGGCGAGCTCCAGGACGGTCATGGATTCGATGGCGGACATGATCTGGGTGCGGTCCATGGGTTTACCTCCGAATTAAATTCTTTGTAGTAGGGTGCCTGGGTCCCGGGGTCATGCCTGGGCGGGTTCGGCTTCCGCGGCGGGCTCCTTCGACTTGCGTACCGCGTCCAGCGCGTACACCAGCGAGCGCAGGGTGGCGCTGAGGACGCCGACGAAGTTGGTGACGGGGGCGTTGAGGCTGCCCATCATCCGGGACACGAGCACCTCGCGCGGGGGCAGCTTGGCCAGGGCGCTGACGCCATCCTTGCCGATCGCCTTGCCGCCCACGAGGCCGGCCTTGACGGTCAGCTTCTCGGACTTGGACTGGTCGATGAAATCCGCGATGATCTTGGCCGGGGCCACCTCGTCCTTCATGCCGAAGGCGAAGGCGGACGGGCCGACGAGCAGGCTGTCCAGTTCCTTGATGCCGGCGTCGTTGAGCGCCCTGTGCACCAGCGAGTTCTTGTAGACCACGTAGTCCACGCCCGCGGCGCGGAACTTGACGCGAAGGGCGGTGATCTCCTCGACGGTGATGCCCTTGTAGTCCACCAGCACCATGCTCTTGGAAGTGCGCAGCTTCTCGCTGATCTCGGAGACCTTCTCCATCTTGCCTTCCAGGTTCTTGCTGATCTTTTTCTCCATTGTTTCACCTTCTCCCGGCCACATGCTAAAAGCCCTTGTGCAATGCGGCACAAGGGCATCATTCGACAATGCTCTCGCGCCTCGGCGGGCGGCTTTCGCCATTGAGCGCTTGCGCGCGCCTGCTGTCTCGGGCACCGGCTTCCGTAAGCCGTCCCCGTTTATACCACTTCCCGTTGCTTGTGTCAAGCGTTCCGCGCGTTTTGCTTGACGCGCCTGGCCGCATATGCTATATTGTGTTTCAGCCGCTCGGGAGAGGCCTTAAATGCGCGCGTGCGCTGCCTCGCGGGCCCCAGGCCCGGAAGTCCCGGCGAGTTTTTATGGGAGGTGCTGCGAGTGTACGCAATCATTGCGACCGGCGGCAAACAGTACCGGGTGTCCCAGGGGGATACCATCTACATCGAGAAGCTGCAGGCCGAGCCGGAGAGCACCGTGACGTTCCCCGTCCTGATGCTGGGCGGCGACACCGTCGTCGCGGGCACGCCCGAAGTGGAGGGCGCGTCGGTCACCGGCAAGGTGGTCAAGCACGGCAGGGGCCAGAAGATCATCATCTACAAGTACAAGGCCAAGAAGAACGAGCGCAAAAAGATGGGCCACCGCCAGGCGTTCACCGCGGTGGAGATCACGGCCATCAACGCCTGATGACGCGCATCCGCCTGCTTGCCCTGCCTGACGGCAGGCTGTGCGGGTTCGAGGTCACGGGCCACGCCGGGGCCGGCGCGTACGGGCAGGATATCGTGTGCGCGGCCGTTTCCTTCCTCGCAACCACCTGCGCCAACGCCCTGGAGGGCGTGGCCGGGGCGAAGCCGGAAGCCGAAGCCCGGGAAGGATGCCTGAGGGCCGTGGTCGCCGGGGAGAACCTTAACGTAAAGGCGCAGGCGATCCTCGAGACGTTCCGCCAGGGCGCCCTGGACCTTGTGAAGAATTATCCACGCCACGTGCGCCTGCAGATGGCGCACCACCAGAAAGAGAGGAAACCATGCTGAAACTCAACCTGCAGTTGTTCGCCTCCAAGAAGGGCGTCGGCTCCTCCCGCAACGGCCGCGACAGCGAGAGCAAGCGCCTTGGCACCAAGCGCGCCGACGGGCAGTTCGTCCTGGCCGGCAACATCCTCGTCCGCCAGCGCGGCACCAAGATCCACCCCGGCGAGAACGTCGGGCGCGGCAAGGACGACACCCTGTTCGCCCTCACGGACGGCATCGTCCGTTTCTCCCACCTGGGCCGTGACAAGAAACAGGTCAGCATCCGCACCGAAGAGGCCGCCGCCGTCAACTGACGCCCGCGTGCGGTCTTCGCGAAAGCCTTCATCTCGAAGGCTTTTTGCGTTGCGGGAACGTAAACAATTTGTAATATCCCGGCAGGATATTCACCCCGGCAGCCGTTTTGATGTATACTCAGGCATAAGATGAAGGGGAAGGAAGGAAGAAGGCCCGGTGAGACAGATCCTCAGCAGCATCGAGTCCTTTTTCTGGAACCTGTTCAACCGGGTGCAGTTCCGGGACGTCATCGACATCCTCATCATCGCTTTCCTGCTCTACCGCGTGTTCCAGCTCACCCGCCAGACCCGCGCGGGCCAGGTGTTCAAGGGCTTCCTGCTGCTCATCCTGGTGAGCTGGCTGGCGAACCTGCTCGGTTTCAAGGCCCTCAACTGGCTGCTGATGAACGTGGTCAGCAACGGGGCCGTCGTGCTCCTCATCCTGTTCCAGCCGGAACTGCGCCGCGCGCTGGAGCAGTTCGGCCGGCGCGCCAAGATGGGCCACCCCAGCGACAGCGCAGACGCGCAGGACCGCATCATTAGCGAAATCACGCAGAGCGTGCTCAGCCTGTCCCGGCGCAGGGTCGGCGCCCTGCTGGTGTTCGAGCAGCGCACGGGGCTCCGGGATTTCATCGATACCGGAACGACGTTGGACTCCGCGATATCGTCCTCGCTCATCATCAACATCTTCGAGCCCAACACCCCGCTGCACGACGGCGCGGTCATCATCCGGGACGACCGCATCGTGGCGGCCGGGTGCGTGCTGACGCTCTCGGACAGCAGCTCGCTGGGGCGTGAGCTGGGCACCCGGCACCGGGCGGGCCTGGGCGTGACGGAGGGCACGGACGCCATCGTGCTCATCGTGTCGGAGGAAACGGGCATCATCTCGATGGCGCAGGCGGGGAGGCTGACCCGCCACCTGGACGCCGACAGCCTGACCCGCATCCTTGCGGGCATGTACAAACAGGACACGATGACGTGGAGGAAAGCGGTCCAGCTGCTGCTGGGCAGGTTCTCGCGCAGGGAGGCAGGCATATGACGGAGAAGGCGCCGGCGCCCGCGCCACAGGGCGGCGCCGTTCTGGAGCTGCGCTCCGTCGCCCGCCGTGTCTGGGGTGCGCTGAAGACGAACTGGCGGCTCAAGCTCGTGAGCATCGCCATCGCGCTGATCATCTGGGGCGGGCTCATGAGCCAGGACGCGTCGCTGACGCGCGAGAAGGTCTTCGCCGACGTGCCGCTCACCATCACGGGGCTGGACACGCTGCAGCGCAGCGGCCTGGTGGTCGTGGACGGGCTGGGTGACATCAAGCCCCTGCGCGTGCGCGCCGAGGTCCCGCAGAAGGCATACGACGCGGCGTCCTACATCCATTACTCCATCCGCGCGGACATGGGCCGCATCACCGCCGCGGGCAGGCAGACCGTGCCCATCCAGACCAGCGCGTCCTCCGCCTACGGCGCGGTCACGTGGCTTTCGCAGGAGGAAGTCACGGTCATGGTGGAGGAGTACGTCACCCGCCGCCGCGTGCCCGTGCGCCTGGAGCGCGTGGGGAAGATCGCCGAGGGGTACTATGCCGCCGGGGCCAGCGTGGACCCGGCCAGCGTGGTCGTCTCCGGCCCCCGCTCCCTCGTGCAGGACATCGTCGTGGTCACGGCCACGCTGGACCTTGGCGCTTTCCCCGGGAAGCAGGGGACCGCGGCGGTTCCCTTCCGCCTGCTGCGGGCGGACGGCACGGAAGTGAAGAGCCCGCTGATCAGCGTGACCAGCGAGAACGTGCTGCTGGACACCCTGCTGGTCGAGCAGTCCGTCTACCCGACCACCGAGGCGCGGGTCAACCTGACCGGAGCCGTCGTGGGCGAACCCGCCCCGGGGTTCGAGGTCAAGGGCGTCACCGCCGACCCGGAGACCGTTGTGCTGGCGGGGGAGGCGGAGGACATCGACGGCATCACCCTCGTGGACCTTTCCTCGCCGGTGGACGTTACGGGGCAGCGGGAGACCATCATCCGCGCCGTGCGCGTCCAGCGTCCCACCGACGTGGTGTACCTGAGCGGCAACTCCGTGTACGTGACGGTCGAGATCGGGCCTGTGGAGGGCCCGGTCCTTGACTGACCCGAGCGCGCCGCTGGCGCGGGGACGGGGAGGCCGGGCGTGAACGTCATCGCGGACCGGCTGTTCGCCCTGCTGCTGGGGTGGACCAAGACCCTTTTCAACGGCCTTTGGAACCTGCTGGGGAACCGTGATTCCGGGGCCATCGGGTTCATCCAGCGGTTCTGGCTGCCCCTCATCCTCATCCTGATGGCGGTCGGCGTAGTCATGGATTACGTGATCTGGCTCATCCGCTGGCGGCCCTATTTCGTGTGGCGCACCTGGCTGCGCAACTTCGGCAAGAGCCGGCGCGAGCGCATCACCCGCAGCTATATGGAGTCCCTGGACCATTCCCCGCTGGACCTGCCCGGCTTTACGCAGGAGAACCGCTGGCAGGACAGCCTTGCCGACGGGGACGTGCCTGTCTACTTCGATTTCGAGGGGCAGGAGGGGGGAGCGCCGGAAGACCCCCAGGCGGCGTACGGCGCGCAGGATGCCGGCTATTACGAGGCGTACGGGTACGGGGCCGCGTACGGCGCGGACTTCCTGGAGAACCAGGATTACCAGGAGCCGCTGGGACCCGACACCCCGTACATCCCCCCCATCGAGGAGGACGGCGCGCCGTACCTGCAGTCGCAGCGCATGGGCCCGGACGACGTCTGGGACCCCCTGGCCGCGGAGCCGTCGTGGATGAGCCTGTTCCACCAGGCGCGCCAGCGGCAGGAGGAAGAGGCCTCGCTGGGCATCCCTCCCCGCAGCGCCTGGAAGCCGGAGCTGGAGCCGGAACCGCAGGAAGCGGACCTTGCGGACACCGCCGGCATGCGCAGGCGGCGCAGCGAGCGCGCGCGCAGGAAACCGGACCGCATGCGCGGGATTCGCGATGCGCTGTTCTCGAGGTCGTCCGACGAGCACGTGGACAGCCTGCCCCCGCCCGTAAACCCGGACAGCGCGTTCCGCCAGCCGTACATCCCCCAGAACTACCGCTATTCCAGCGGCCCCGGCCCGCAGGGTGGGAACAACGGC
>DATHTQ010000146.1:0-2876 GCA_035463055.1 Candidatus Limnocylindria bacterium | reverse complement strand
GGGGCGGGCGCGCCGCCCGCGCGGCCGCAAGTTTTGGCGCGCCCGCGCGTTGTATGTATGTGCATGCGTCAAGGCATACAGATAAATGAGGCAATGTTATGGGCGACGCTCCTGCCCGCCGCTGCCTTATCGCCGTAGAGTATACCGCCGCCCGGGATATGCTGGAAGACATCGAAGAACTGCTGGCGCGCCACGGGGCGTTCAGCGAGCGAAGCGCGGACGGCTGCAGCCTATACGCGGTCAGGGGCGCGAAAGATGCGCTGGAAATCCGCAACGGGGTGCACGAAATCTCGCTCCGCCGGCCCGGCGACGCGCTGCGCGTGCGGTGGAACAGCGAGGCCGACATGGAGGAGGCGCCCGAGGAGGCGCACATCCAGGGCGGCGCGTTCACGTATCCCGGGGCGCAGGACCTCGTCATCTCGTGGACCGGCCGCTGGCCGGACCCGGCGGTGCGCATCGCCGCCAACGCCGCGCTGCGGGCCCTCTTCGAGCGGCTGGACGGCATCCACGGCATGCGCGGCGCGGAGGTGACCCTCCAGGTGGGGAAATCGCAGGCGCGGGCGTCCGCTTCGGGCGGGATGCCCGCCGGGCAGGCGGCGGAAGGCGATGCTCCCGGGCGACTGCAGAACGAGCATTTCACCCGGCTGCTGGCGCAGGGCATATAGCGGATACACGCCGCCAAGGCAGCGGCGCAGGCCCCGCAGCGCGGCAGGGGCGCCTCCGTCCACCCGGGACGCGCCGGGCAGCATGGGCAGCGAATACCTCGCCCGGCTGCTGTCGGACGGGCAAGGGGGAAGCGCCGCCCCGGCGGCGGGTATTGCGCGCACCGGCATTGCCATCCCGCGCGCGCATGGTATATATTGTGGGGCATACGGAGGTGCCGCCATGAAGAAACCGCATGCGAGGGAAGACCTGTTCGCCGTCCAGTATGCCGGGGGCGCGGCGATGCTGGACGTGATCCAGGAGATGCTGTCCGGGATGGGCGCGCCGTTCGAGCGCGCGAAGGACGGGCGGGCCATCTATACGCTGCTGCGCCTGGACATGGGGGACACCCTGCGCAGGGAAGTCCGCCAGGCGTCTCTGCGGCGACCGGGCCAGACGCTGCACATCCGCTGGTGCATGCTGGCGGACCTGGACGAGTGCCCGGACCACGCCTACGTGCGGGACGGCGCCTTCGTTTATCCCGAGGCGCAGGAGGTGTCCATCACCTGGACGGGCCCGTGGCTGGAGATGGGGACGCGCGAGGCCATCAACGCCGTGCTGGAGGATGCGGTGGACCGCCTGGGCCGCATCCAGGGCATGGAGTCCGCCACGGTCGTCCTGCACCTCGGGGAATCGCAGGCGCGGGCCACGGCGGCGGGCGGCGTGCCCGGGGCGCCGGGGCAGGCGGAGGACATGACGCGCGGCCTGAACAACGAGCACTTCGCCCGGATGCTGGCGGCGCTGGAGGAGTAGGCGAGCCGCGCCAGCCCCCCCGCGGCGGCCGCGGGTTCCCGTGCATCGCATGAAACTCCGCCCCGGCCGCGGACCCTGTATATTGCATGGCGCCCCCGCTAATGCGGCTGGTCCCAAAAACCGCACGACAAGGAGAGGACGACCATGAACGGCAAGGCCCCCAACAACGACCTGTACGCGACCCAGTACACCGGCAGCCCGGCGATGATGGACGGGATCGAGGAACTGCTCAGGGACATCGGCGCGCCGTACCTGCGCGGCGAGGACGGCAGGGACGTCTACACGCTGCTGCGCATCGACATGGGCGACGCGTTCCGCGCGCGCCTGCAGGACGTGACCCGCAAGGTCCCCGACGACGTGCTGCGCTTCCGCTGGAACGCCGCGGACAGCCTGGACGACGTGCCCGGCGCCGCGTACGTGCGCGACGGCGCCTTCATCTACGCCGACGCGCGGGACGTGTCCGTCGCCTGGACGGGCAAGTGGATGGACATGGAGGCCCGCGGCGAGGTCAACGCCCTGCTGGAGGACTTCTGCGTGCGGCTGGGCCGCGTGCGGGGCATGGAGAGCGCGCTGGTCATCCTGCAAGCCGGGGACGCGCAGGTGCGCGCCGCCGCGGCCGGCGCGCCGGCCGGGTTCAGCGACCCGCACGCGGGCGCGGAGGACAGCATGGACAACGAATATTTCGCCAGGCTGCTGGCGGCGCAATAGCGCGCCGCGCCGCGGCAAGGCCCCCGCCCATATGGAGGGATTATGACCGACGACAACCGCACACCGAGGGAGCTGTTCGCCGCGCAGTTCACCGGGTCCCCCGCGATGGCGGCGGAAATCCACAGGCTGCTGCGGGAGGCCGGGGCGCCCGCGCTGCTGGGCGAGGGCGGACGCAGCGTGTATTCCCTGCTGCACGTGGGCTATGGCCCCACCCTTCGCAAGCGCATCCGGGAGGCGTCGCTGCAAAGCCCCGGCGAGACGTTCCGCCTGCGCTGGTGGCTGTCGGACGCCCTGGCGGAAGACCCGGACGAGGCGTACGTGCGCGACGGGGCGTTCATCTACCCCGAGGGCCGCAATGTCGACATATCCTGGACCGGCCCGTGGCCGGACATGGACGTGCGCGAGCAGGTCAGCGCCGCGCTGGAGGAAATGATGGTCCGCCTGGAGGGGATCCCGGGCGCGGAAGGCGCGAGGGTCGTGCTGGAGGCGGGGGACGCGCGGGCGCACGCCTCCGTCTCGCACGCGCCCGGCGGCTTCCACCCGGACCTCGGGGACGACGGGAACGGCGCGCACGTGCGGTACTTTGAGAAGCTGCTGAAGGAAAACGGGTAGGCCGGGCGCCGCGCGCGTAGGTGGAACCCGGCGGAAGGTGAAGGAGTACCGCCAATCCCCGCCCCCGGTATGCTCCGGCAGCACTTGAATCGGCGCTGTCC
>DATHTQ010000145.1:0-5774 GCA_035463055.1 Candidatus Limnocylindria bacterium | reverse complement strand
CCTGGCACCGCGTCGTGATGAAGGACGGCAGCGTCACGGGCGGCGAATACGCCCCCCTGCGCCGCGCGATGCTGGAATCCGAGGGCGTGCCGTTCCTGCCGGATGGCCGGGTGGACATGGAAGTGGCGCAATGGAGGCCGTGACGGCAGGTCTTCCATTACATCATACGCTGTCTCCCGGCGCGGTTGACGCCCGCAAACCCCGCGGATAGAATGGACGGGCGCCGTCTGGCGCGCGAAAGGAACCGCGGATGGAAGCGATGTTTGCCGCCGTCATGGGCATCGTGCAGGGGGTCTCGGAGTTCCTCCCCAGTTCCTCGTCCGGGCACCTGCTGCTGGCGGAAAGGCTGCTCGGCCTGCTGGGCTACGACCCGTCGGTCAACGCCCAGTCCTTCGCGGTCATGCTGCACATGGGCACGCTGCTCGCGGTGTTCGCGGTGTTCTTCAGGGATTGGATGAACATGCTGCGGCACCCGGTCCGGGACAGGACGCTGCTCCTGCTGTTCGCAGCCTCCCTGCCCGCCCTCGTCCTTTATCTCTTGCTTGGCGACCGGCTGGACGCCGCGTTCGGGGGCTGGTTCCTGGGCGTGTCGTTCCTCGTCACCGCCCTGTTCCTGGTCCTGCTCCAGCTCCTCAGCGGCGGCGGGAAGCACCGCGCGCGCAAGGCCGCGCCGGATATGCCCAGCGCACTGGAGATGGGCGCGTTCCAGGCCGTCGCCCTTCTGCCGGGCGTTAGCCGCAGCGGCGCAACGCTGCTGGGCGGCGTGCGCAGCGGCATGACGCGCGAGGCGGCGGCGCGGTTCTCGTTCATGATGTCCGCCCCCGCCATCCTGGGCTCCTTTCTTTCGGAGGGCAAGGACGCGCTGGAGGCCGGAGGCCTGGGCACGCTGTTCACCCTGGAAAGCCTGGTCGGCCTCGCGTTCGCCGCGGTGTCGGGCTGGCTCGCCATCCGCTTCATGCTCAGCCTCATCCGGCGCATCAACTTCTATTGGTTCGCCGCCTACGTCGCCGTCGTCGGCATCGCCGTCGTCATCATGCAGCTCACCGGGTTCGCGGGCTTCCCGCCCATCGCCTTCCCCGCGGGCTGAGGACACACGGAGGTATTCCCGCGTGTTGAAGAAACTGGCTGTCGCCTGCCTCTCCATGCTGCTCCTGCTGGAGGGATCCGGCCTATCGCATGCGCATGCGGCGCTTCCGGGCCTCGTCCCCGCGCCCAGCGAGACCATCCTGACCGGGAAGGGTTACTGGGAAACCCCGATGGACATCACGGACACCAGGGCTGTCTGGGACATGCTGATGACCCCGGTCACCGTGGTCAAGGGCAACCAGAAGACCCAGCAGGTCCTCTACGCCGAACCGGACGAGAAGTCCGCCCCGGTGGGCGACGTCACCCGCGACTCCCAGGGCCTGCACGTGCTGGAGACCCGGAGCGACGGCTGGAGCCTGGTGGAGACGTATTCCAGCTCGTTCTTCGACAGCAAGGTCAAGGCATGGAACATGCTTGTGCGGGGATACATCCGCACGAATATGCTGGAGACCGTGACGCCCAAGGGCAAGTACGGCCTGGTCGTGGACAAGCTGGACCAGCGCCTGTACATCTTCGAGGACGGGGAGCTGTACGACGTGCTGGCCGTGTCCACCGGCCTGCCCAACGACCAGCAGCCCTACAACGAGACGCGCTCGGGCGAGTTCCTCCTCGTCAGCCCCATGGGCGGGTTCGAGGTGGAGGGCCTCAACGCCGCGATGGGGCTTCGGTTCAACTTCGGCGACGTGCTGCACGAGGTGCCCCACCTCATCCGCAACGGCGAGAAGCGGTATGAGAAGTTCGAGGAGGTGCTGGGCCAGCGGGCCAGCCACGGCTGCATCCGCGTGCAGCGCAAGCGCACGCCCAAGGGCACCAACATGACCTGGGTGTGGAACGCGCTGCGCAAGCGCATGGACACCAAGCTCGTCGTCTGGGAAGACCTGCCCGGCCGCCAGCTCCCCGTGCCGGACCCCTCCACCCCCCTGTTCTACAACCCCCTGGGCGGGCAGAACTACCACCGCTACGCCGACAAGTGCTACGGCGTGCGGGACAAGTTCCTGCCGCTGACGGGCTTCACTTACGGGGAGCTGACCTCCGCCCCCTTTGACAAGCTCACCCCCTGCGCCTACTGCATCCCCGCGCGCCGCCCGGAGGACATCGCGGCCATCAACGCGGCGCACGCGCTGCCCTGACCCCGCGGCCGGGCGCAATCGCTGCACAGACCCCCGGTGGCCCTTCCTGCCCGGTGGCTTCCCCCGCCCGGCACAAAATCGGAAAACCCCGGCGCAAAACCCTTGAAATCCAAAAACGGGTTTGCTATACTATTCAAGCGCTCAAGGCGCACGGGGCATTAGCACAGTTGGTAGCGCGCGACATTCGCATTGTCGAGGTCAGGAGTTCGAATCTCCTATGCTCCACCAGGAAGCCCGGAAGCTGTAATATCAGCCTCCGGGTTTTTCATTTATCTTAGCTTTCAGTTGAACGGCGCAAACAAGTAAGTTCCATGCCTTGGTACGATTCATACCCTATTATCTCTACTGCTTTCATGAACGCTTGAATCCCGGATTGCACAGGCTCCCGCGGCTGACTCCGGGCATACGCCAATGTTCCTGCTTTGTACTCGCGCCCATTTGGCCGCCGCGCGGGAGCGCGGATATTGTGCGCGGCCCGCGGCGCGTGCTACTATCACAGGCAATTGCCGGACTGCCAGAATGTCAGGACATTCCGGAGGACGCCCCGGCGCCAAGCGCGGGCGGCGGAACGGGACGCCTTTCCGGCAAGACGGGCAGACCCATGACCCGCGTCCCAGACGCGGGACAGCGGCGAGGCCCGACCCGGATGAAGAAAGACAGAAGAGGATATCGTGCGCAGGTATATCGGGAAACGGCTGTTGGCGACCATCCCCACCCTATTTTTCATCGCCTTCATCATTTTCGCCATCATGTCCTTCACCCCGGGCAGCCCGGGGCGCCTCATCCTGGGCAATTTTGCCCCCCAGGACGCGGTGGACGCGGTGAACCGCCAGCTGGGGTACGACCAGCCGTTCCCGGTGCGCTTCGCGAACTACATCGGCAGCATCCTGCGCCTGGACTTCGGCAGCAGCTACCGCTCGGGCGACCCGGTCATCGCGGAAATCCTCGCGCGCCTGCCCAACACCCTGTTCCTGACCATCGTCGCGGTCATGAGCTGCGCCGCGATGGGCATCTCGCTGGGCATTTTCGCCGCGGTGCGCCAATACTCGGCGGCGGACAACGGGCTTACGGTGCTGGCCCTGTTCTTCTCCTCCGTCCCGGCGTTCTGGCTGGGGATGATGATGATCTACCTGTTCTCCTACCGGCTGGGCTGGTTCCCCACGCACGGCGTCGGGTCGTGGAAGGCGTTCGTACTGCCTGCGGTCACCCTGTCGCTCAGCGGCATCGGCGGGATGCTGCGGCTCACGCGCTCGACGATGCTGGAGGCCATCCGGCAGGACTACATCCGCACCGTCAAGGCCAAGGGCGTTCCCGAGAACGTCGTGGTCTGGCGCCACGCGCTCAAGAACGCGCTGCTGCCGGTCGTCACCGTCATCGGGATGAGCTTCGGCGGGCTCCTGGGCGGCGCGGTGGTGGTGGAGAACGTGTTCTCCATCCCGGGCATCGGGTCGCTGCTGGTCAACGCCATCCGCATGAAGGACATCCCGGTTGTGATGGGCTGCACCATCTTCCTCTCGGCGCTGTTTTCCCTGATCATGCTGCTGGTGGACATCCTGTACGCCTACATCGACCCGCGCATCAAGGCCAAGTATGAACGCTAGGAGGCTGGCGACCTTGGGCGGAAACCCCAAAAGCAAGTGGAACGAGACGTGGCGGCGCCTCAAGAAGAACCGGGTCGCCGTCCTGGGCCTCGCGGTCACGCTGTTCTTCATCCTCGCGGCGGTGCTGCTGCCGCTGTTCGTCCCCTATTCCGCGGCCATCAAGCAGAACGCGAAGAACCGCCTGCAGCCCCCCTCGGCCGAGCATATCTTCGGCACGGACGAGTACGGCCGCGACGAGTTCGCCCGCATCGTCTACGGCACGCGCACGTCGATGGGGCTGGGCCTCATGACGACCATCACCTCCGCGCTGCTGGGGTGCCTGCTCGGCTCCGTCGCCGCGTTCTACGGGGGGTGGGTCGACAGCGTCATCATGCGCATCGTCGACCTGTTCATGTGCATCCCGGCCATTCTCTTGGCGCTCGCCCTGGTAGCGGCCCTGGGGCCAAGCCTCATGAACCTGGTCATCGCCATCACGGTGGCCAGCGTGCCGCCTTTCACGCGCGTGGTGCGCTCCGTCATCCTGACCGTGGTGGACCAGGACTACATCGAGGCGGCCCGGTCCTACGGGGCGTCCAGCGGTCGCGTCATCCTGCGCTACGTGCTGCCCAACGCCATGGGGCCCATCATCGTGCAGACCACGATGTCGGTCGCGGGCATGATCATCGCGACCGCGAGCCTGAGCTTCATCGGCATGGGCGTACAGCCCCCGACGCCGGAGTGGGGCGTCATGCTGGCCAACGCCAGCGCGTACATGCTCAAGTCCCCCTACCTGCTGTTCTTCCCGGGCATCTGCATCATGACGTGCGCGCTCGCGCTCAACCTGGTCGGCGACGGCCTCAACGACGCGCTGGACCCGCGGCTGCGGGACTGAGGCGCGGGAATTATTTATGAAGGAGCAGCCATTGCACGACAACCTGCTGGAGGTCAGGGACCTCGAGGTCGTATACAAGACGGATTTGGAGACCGTACGCGCGGTCAACGGCGTCAGCCTGTCGCTGAAGAAGGGCAAGACGCTGGGCATCGTGGGCGAGACCGGCGCGGGCAAGACGACGACCGCGCTGTCCGTCATGCGGCTGCTGCCCGCCCGCACGGGGAAGATCCTGGGCGGCAGCGTGACGTTCGAGGGGCGGGACCTGCTGACCCTGACCGAAAAAGAAATGCTCAAGGTGCGCGGCGGGAAGATCGCGATGATATTCCAGGACCCGATGACCGCGCTCAACCCGGTGCTGACCGTCGGCAGCCAGATCGCCGAGGCGCTGCAGTTCCACAACACCGACAACCGCACCCCCCAGCAGATCCAGGAGCGCGTCCGCGAGACGCTGGAGCTCGTGGGCATCCCCGCCTCCCGCGCCAACCAGTACCCGCACCAGTTCTCCGGCGGGATGAAGCAGCGCGTGGTCATCGCCATCGCGCTCGCGTGCCAGCCCGCGCTGCTCATCGCGGACGAGCCGACCACCGCGCTGGACGTGACCATCCAGGCGCAGGTGCTCGCCCTCATCCAGACCCTGCAGGAGCAGCTGGACACCTCGATGATGATGATCACCCACGACCTGGGCATCGTGGCGCAGGTCTGCGACGACGTATGCGTGATGTACGCGGGCGAGGTCGTCGAGTCCGGCACGGCGGCGGAGGTGTTCGGCGCCAAGGCGCGCCATCCCTACACCGAGGGGCTGTTCGGCTCCATCCCGGGCCTGGCTTCCGATGCGCCGCGGCTCAAGCAGATCGACGGCCTGATGCCGGACCCCACCGATTTGCCATCCGGCTGCAGATTCCACCCCCGCTGCCCCCGGCGCATGGCGGCATGCGCGGCGTCGGTCCCCCCTGCGGTCACGGAGGGCACGCACACGGTGCGCTGCCACCTGTTCGCATGAGCGCTCTCGTGGAGAACGGCGCGATGCACGCCGCGGAGCCTCTGGTCAGGGCGGTGAACCTGAGGAAGTACTTCAAGCTTCGAAGC
>DATHTQ010000144.1:0-3788 GCA_035463055.1 Candidatus Limnocylindria bacterium | reverse complement strand
TCCCGGCGCTGCTGGGGGCGGCGTTCCTGGGCCGGCTGGCCGCCGCCGCGCTGGTCCCCGGCTTCCCGGTGGACATCGCCTGCTTCACGGTATGGGCGGACCAGATGGCCGCGGTGGGCCCGGCGCGTTTCTACGTGACGGGGCTGTTCTCCGACTACCCGCCCGGGTACATGGTGCTGCTTTGGCCCATCGGTATTTTGGGGCGCTGGCTGGGGACCGGGGCGACGGAGCTCATGGTCAAGATGCCCAGCATCGTGTTCGACATGGGCGTCATCGCGCTGCTGTACCGCACGGCGCAGCCGCTCGGCGCCCGGCGTGCGGCGGCGCTGGCCCTGCTGTACGCCGCGAACCCGCTGACGCTGCTCGCGGGCGCGGCGTGGGGCCAGGGGGACAGCGTTCCTTCCCTGCTGCTGATGGCGGCGGTGCTGTTCATCATCCGGAAACAGTGGCGCTACGCGCTGCCGATATACGTCCTCGCGGTGCTGATGAAGCCGCAGGCGCTGATGGTCGGCCCCCTGGGGCTCCTGGCGTTCGCCGCGGACCTGGTCCGACGAAAGGACAGCGGGAAGTGGAAGGACGCGCTGATCGGCGCGGGCGCGTCCGCGGCCCTGGCGCTGGCCATCGTGCTGCCGTTCTTCAACGAACAGAACGGGTTCTCCTGGCTCGTCGGGCTGTACGGCAACACGATGGGCTATTACAACTACGCCTCCGTCAACGCTACCAACCTGTTCTTCCTGTTCGGGAAGAACTGGTCGCCGGTGGCGGGCCAGGCGCCGCTGCTGCTGCGCGCGGCGGGGCTGCTCACGCTGCTCGCGCCCGCGGCGTTCACGCTGTGGCGTGGGGCGAAGGCGACCGGGAAGACGCTTCCCCTTAAGGACTGGCTGCCCCCGGCTCTCTGCCTGCTTCCCGCGTTCGCGGCACTTGCCCCGCTGCCGATGTCGGCGACCGGGGCGCTGTTCATGGCGTCCGCGTTCCTGTTCACCGCGTGGGCGTTCTTTAAAACCGGGGCGGACGCCCTGCCGCTGCTGGCGGGCGTGATGCTGGCGCTGTTCTCCATCCTCGGCACGATGATGCACGAGCGCTACCTGTTCCTCGCCGTCGCCCTGCTCACGCTGTCGTACGTCCGCAGGCGCGACGGGCGGGTGCTCGTCCTGCTGCTCGCGCTGACGTTCATCTGCTTCCTCAACACCGGGGTCGTGCTGGACCGGGGCGTGCGCATCGGCGGGGGCGAGGGCAACCTGTCGTCCCCGGATTTCGGGCTCGTCAGCGACTCCGGCTGGCTGGAGTTCGCCCTGAGCTTGCTGAGCCTGCCCGCCGCCGCCTACGGCCTGTACGCCATGCTGGCGCGCGCGCAGGGGAAAGACGCCATGGCGGTCCCCCCGCTGAAGGCCAAAAGCGAAAGACGGGAAACGCAGAAGAACGCCTCCTTCCTGCGCGCCGGGCCCGGGCCGCTGAAAACCGGGCGGAAGGATGCGCTGCTCATCCTGCTGGTGACCGGGCTGTATGCCATCCTCGCGTTTGTCAACCTCGGCAGCACGGTGTCCCCGCAGACCCCCTGGGTAGGCTTCCCGGGGGACGAGCCCGCCGTGCTGGACCTGGGCGAGACGCGCAGTTTCTACCTCCGCTATTTCCCCGGCATCCACTGGCAGGACAGCGGCTTCACGCTGGAGACCAGCGACGACATGCGAAGCTGGGAGGCGGCTTCCGCGCGCGTGACCTACGGCGACTGCTTCGCATGGCGCACGGTATCCTCCGCGTACTCCTCGCCCGACGGCTCGCTCACCTATGGCGGTGAACTGGCGCTGTGGGGCAGGTACCTGCGGCTCGCCCCGTCGGGCGCGAAGCTCACGCTGATGGAGGTCGTCGCGCAGGACGCGGAGACGGGCGCAAACATCCCCCTGACGGTGTTGGAAGGGGACGCCGCCGCGCTGGCGGACGAGCAGGCTACCCTCTCCGGCCCGCCCTCCTGGTTCAACAGCATGTACTTCGACGAGATCTACCACGCCCGCACGGCCTATGAGCAGGCCAACGCCCTGCGCGGGCTGGAGCCCAGCGCCATCTACGAGACGAGCCACCCGCCCCTGGGCAAGGTGTTCATGACGTTCAGCGTGATGCTGTTCGGCATGACGCCCTTCGGCTGGCGATTCGCGGGGGCGATGGCTGGCGTGCTGATGCTGCCCGGGATGTACCTGCTGGGCAGGCTCCTGACGGGAAAACGGCGGTACGGCATGCTGGCGATGCTGCTGATGGCGCTGGACTTCATGCACTTCACGCAGACGCGCATCGCCACCATCGACAGCTTCGTCACCCTGTTCATCATCTACGCCTACTACTTCATGTTCAGGTACATGGCAATGGACAGGCAGCGGACGCCGCTCCAGCGCACGCTCGTCCCGCTCGCCCTCAGCGGGCTCATGATGGGCCTGGGCATCGCGAGCAAGTGGACCGGCATCTACGCGGGCGCGGGCCTGGCGGTGCTGTTCTTCTGGACGCTCATCCGCGACGCCTTGGACGGCGCGCGCGCCGCGCGCCTGGACCCGGCGGCCATTGGCGCGGACTGGCCGCGGCGCGCCCTGTGGACGCTTCTCGCGTGCGTAGGGTTCTTCGTCGCGGTCCCGCTGGCGGTCTACTACGCCTCCTTCATCCCGGTGTTCGTCGCGACGCCGGGCGGCATCACGGTGCAGAAGGTGGTCAACGCCAACGCCGGGATGTTCAGCTACCACTCCACCCCGGGCCTGGGCGCGGACCACTTCTGGAGCTCGCCCTGGTATGAGTGGCCGCTTTTCCTCAAGCCCATGTGGTTCTATTCCGGCGGCCAGCGCGGCGGCACGGTGAGCACCATCATGTCCTTCGGCAACCCCGCGGTGTGGCTGACGGGCTTGGCGGCGCTGCTGCTCACGGCGTACCTGGCCGTGCGCGCGCGCATTGGGCGAAGGGAGTTGGGGGTCACGCCCGTCCCCGCGGCCTCCGACCCGCGCCCGCTGATGCTGCTCGTCTCCTTCGCGGCGCAGTACCTGCCGTGGATCCTGGTCCCGCGCGGCACCTACATCTACCACTACTTTCCCGCGGTGCCGTTCATCATCCTGTGCGTCGCCCTGGTCATCCACTACGCCGAGCCGCGATGGCCGAAGACCGCCCGCGCCCTGCTGTACGCCCTGCCCGCGCTGGCGCTGTTGTTCTTCGTCGCGTTCTTCCCGTACCTCTCCGGCGTGCGCGTCCCGGTGGCGTGGGCGGAGGCGCTGCGGGTGTTCCCCAACTGGCTCTACTTCTGAGGTGTTGAACTGATGCTTGCCCGCACCCGCTGCATGGCGCTCAACGGGATCCAGGGGGAACCCGTCAGCGTGGAGGCGTACGTCGCCTCCGCCTCCGCGTTCCAGTTCAACGTCGTCGGGCTGCCGGACGCCGCGGTGCGGGAGAGCAGGGACCGGGTGGTCGCCGCGCTCAAGAACAGCGGGTTCGCGATGCCGGTCGGGCACACCGTGGTCAACCTGTCGCCCGCGGACCTGCGCAAGGAGGGGACCGCGTTCGACCTGCCCATCGCCGTGGCCATCATCCTGGCCAGCCGCCAGATGGCCGCGCCGGGCCTGGAGGACACGCTGCTCATCGGCGAGCTCGCCCTGGACGGGCGGCTGCTGCCGGTGAACGGCGCGCTCTCGATGGTCATCTCCGCGCACGAGCAGGGCATCCCCGCCGTCGTCCTGCCGCAGGCGAACGCGCGCGAGGTGGAGGCGGTGACGGGCATGCGGGTGCACCCGGCGCGCAGCCTCTACGAGGCCGCCCAGCACCTC
>DATHTQ010000143.1:0-1766 GCA_035463055.1 Candidatus Limnocylindria bacterium | reverse complement strand
GCACTGCATTTCCCGCGAACGGAACACGCGAAATCGGGCCGCCGCGCCCAGCACCCGGGCGGCTTGCCGCGGCGGTATGCGTGCCCGGGAAAGGGCTTCGTGAAGCGGCAGCCGCAGGCTTCCTTCGGATATGGCACCGGGAAGCCGGCCGCCGCGCCCAGCACCCGGGCGGCTTGCCGCGCAGCGTGGAAGCGGGACGCCGGGTTCCGTCCATCATGTCCTCCGGATTGGGAATGCGGACCTGGCGCACCGCATTTCCCGCGAACGGAACACGCGAAAGCGGGCCGCCGCGCCCTGTAACCGGGCGGCTTGCCGCGGCGGTATGCGTGCCCGATCCAGGTCACTGCGGACCCACAGCCCCGGTATTCGGCCCGAATGAGGCAGATTCCCCGGCTCGCAGGCCTTATCCGCACACATCCGCCCCCGGAGACGGCCCCCTCATCAACAGCACCCAAACCGGCCCATGCGGCCGGTTTTTCGCGCCTAATTTCGTACACTGTGTCTTTAATCCGACTAATTGCCCAAATTTAGGATATCATCCATGCGTAGGACGCCGGCCCGCCAGGGCCCGGCGGCAGCAATTGAATGACGGGAAGGAGGGGTCCAGATGAGGAAGGCATTGGCGATCGTGGTGGCGGTCGTGATGGCGTTCGTCGTGCTGGCGGCGACGCTGAACGCGTTCGCGCATCCGGCGGTTCCCGAGCAGAGCCTGCACAACGTCAGCGAGAACGCCTGCTGCGGCCTGCGCAGGGCGTATGCGAAGGTCCAGTGCGCGGGCGGCGTCGCGGCGCACGTGTTCTGGTACCGGTTCTGCCCCAACCACTGACAAGGAATGCGTTCCCCGGGCGGGGGCCGGATGGCTCCCGCTCCTCGCCGTCAAAAATCCCTGCTTTTTGACGGTTTTGCATTCGCCCCTCTGCCTGCGGCATAGCCGGGGAAAATGATAGGAAGGCATTCTGCTCATTTCGGGGCAAGCTCCGAACCGCAGAATGCCTGCGTTTCCGGCGTGCATGCCGCCGGAAACGATTGCTATCGGAGGTTTCCCCTCCGATGCCTCCCCCTCCTCCCGCCAGCTGTCCACTGTTCTGTCCTGAGCCGGGCAACCTGACCGAAAGGGTAGAATCATCATGGCCGCCGCAAACGCCCGCCGGGCGCGCGGCGCGCGATCCCCAGGGAAAGGAGGTGCCAGGATGAAGAAAATCGTATCGGTCCTCGTCGTCGCGCTGGTCCTGACGGCGATGGCTTCCGCCCTCGCGGCCCCGGTCGTTCCCCCGCAGAGCCTCGGGAACGTCAGCCCCAACGCCGCGGAAGGCATCCATACCGCGTGCATGCTCGTGCATGAGAATGCGCAGGGCCGCGCCCACGAGATATTCGAGCTGCGGCTCTGCATCCACCACTGACCCATATGGACGGGTAACCGAGCAGGGGCGGGGGCCGGACGGCTCCCGTCCTTTGCCTTGCCATGGGCGTGAGCCCTTTCCATTTGGTGGAACGCCGAGGCGCAGGGAAGGGACCCTTTGCGCCAACGCGCGGTTTTCCGCCGAAACCTTGTGCAACCGGGCTGCAGCCGTCTATAATCAGGCGGCCCGAAGCGAAAATACGCAGCCGAGGTGTACACATGCTGAGCTGGACCGAAATCGAGGCGCGCGCCGTCGCCTTTTCCGCGCGCTGGCGCGATTGCTCCGGGGACGAGCGCCAGTTCGGGCAGAGCTTCGAGAAGGACTTCATGCACGTCTTCGGCGTGGACTGGCTGGAGGGGCTGCACG
>DATHTQ010000142.1:0-1523 GCA_035463055.1 Candidatus Limnocylindria bacterium | reverse complement strand
TACACCATGTACGCGAACGCCGCCAGGCCCAGCAGCATCACGCCGTACGCCCAGGACGGCACCGCCATCCCGTTCACGCGTCCTCCTCCACGGGCCTTCCGTCCCGCATCGGGGCCGCGCGGGGCGGCTCGGGCTCCGAGGGATTCATGATGTGGATGTTGAACGGGATCACATCGACGCCCACCACGGCGCCCTCCGGCTGCATGACCGTGGAGTGGACCTTGAGCACGGCCTCCCCCACGTCGATCATCATCTCGTAGTGCACGCCCTTGAACAGCACGCTCTTCACCAGGCCGTTGAGCCTGCCCGCGTCCATGGGCACCACCTGCACGTCCTCGGGGCGGATGAGCACGTCCACGGGCGCGCCGACGCCGAACCCCTTATCCACGCACGGGAAGTCCGCCCCGCAGAAGCGGACCAGCTCGTCCCGGACCATCGTGCCCCTGATGATGTTGGACTGCCCGATGAAGTTGGCGACGAACGCGGTCTTCGGCTCGTCGTAGACGTCCCTGGGGGTGCCGATCTGCTGGATGAACCCGTCCTTCATGACCACGATGATGTCCGACATCGTCAGGGCCTCCTCCTGGTCGTGGGTCACGAACAGGAAGGTGATGCCCAGGGACTGCTGCATCCGCTTGAGCTCGAGCTGCATCTCCTGTCGCAGCTTGAGGTCCAACGCGGCCAGCGGCTCGTCCAGCAGCAGCACCTCCGGCTCGTTGACCAGGGCCCGGGCAATCGCGATGCGCTGCTGCTGCCCGCCGGAGAGGCTCTCCACGCTGCGCCGGCCGTACCCCTGCAGGTTGACCAGCGTCAGCATCTTTTCCACCTTGGCGCGTATCTCGTCCTCAGGGCGCCTGGCCACCCGCAGGCCGAAGGCGATGTTCTCGTGCACGTTCAGGTGCGGGAACAGCGCGTACTTCTGGAACACCGTGTTGACCCTGCGCTTGTAGGGCGGAAGGCCCGTGATGTCAGCGCCGTCGAACACCACGCGCCCTGAGGTCGGGACCTCGAACCCGCCGATGATGCGCAGCGTGGTCGTCTTGCCGCACCCGGACGGCCCCAGCAGCGTGACGAACTCGTTCCTGCGGATGTACAGGTTGATGTCCGACAGCACCCGCACGCCGTCGTATTCCTTGGAGACGTTCTCCAGGGTGATGAGCTTTTCCCTGCCCTGCATGCTTCCTCCGGCCGCCAATACGCTAGAACGACGGGGGCGCGCTGGCCCAGATGAGCCGCGCCGTCCCCGGCCCGGGGTTCTCGATATGGTGCGGCGCGTCCGGGTGCAGGCAGAAGCTCTCGCCCCTGCGCAGCGTATACCTCGCGTCCCCCGCGGCCAGCACCGCCCGGCCGCTGAGGACGTAGCCGAACTCCTCCCCGCTGTGGGCAGGGAACTCGTCCGTGCGCCCGCCTGGGCCCAGGGTGAGCAGGATGGGCTCCATGAGGTTCTTCTGCGCGTTGGGGACGAGCCAGGTGATGCCGCCGCGCAGCCCCTCCCCGTCCAGCTTCTCGAACATGTCCTCCCT
>DATHTQ010000141.1:0-5683 GCA_035463055.1 Candidatus Limnocylindria bacterium | reverse complement strand
ACCAGGCCCCGCGTCTCGCGGGGCTTTTCCTTTGCCGCGAATAGAGCGGGAGATATGCCCGCGCGATGGAACCTGCGTGTTTTCTTCACGCAAAATCCCCATTTTTCCGCGCCTGACGCTTGACACCCGGACAGGTCGTTTGGTACTATAGTCAGGCGCCTGATGCGCCGACGGGAGCATAGCTCAGCTGGGAGAGCATCTGCTTTACACGCAGAGGGTCACAGGTTCGAGCCCTGTTGTTCCCACCACAAGTGGCCCGGTAGTTCAGTTGGTTAGAATGCCAGCCTGTCACGCTGGAGGTCGAGGGTTCGAGCCCCTTCCGGGTCGCCAACTTGCCTTGGTAGCTCAGTCGGTAGAGCAGTAGACTGAAAATCTACGTGTCGGTGGTTCAATTCCGCCCCAAGGCACCAGGAACCTGCGGTAGTAGCTCAGTTGGTAGAGCGCAACCTTGCCAAGGTTGAGGTCGCGAGTCCGAGCCTCGTCTACCGCTCCAATCGTCGGATTGCCCTCCAATCCCTATCCGGCCCGTTCGCGGGCCGGAGCGTCCATTCCGGGAGTCTTCCTCTTCGGCGAAAAGCAGGCGCTTCTCGCCGGGAGGACGGACGGGCGCAAAGGTTCACGCCGGGGAAGATGTGCACAAGGACGAAAACCCGAGCCTGGCGCCATAGCCAAGTGGTAAGGCGAAGGTCTGCAAAACCTTTATGCCCCAGTTCAAATCTGGGTGGCGCCTCCAGAAAACCCCCGGAGCCCAAGTAAAATGGGCGCCGGGGTTTTTGTTTCCCATAGTTTACGCAGGTGGTTCCCGCCCTGTCGCAGCCATGCTGCAATACCTCCTTGCCCAACATGCCTGGTTGACTGGCCCGCACCGCGCCGGGCATAATCCATATCGAAGATCATTACCGGGAGGCATGCGCATGGCAGGCGGGAATATGCCCAGGGTATTCATCAGTTCTCCGTATTCGGGCGACGTGGGGCGCAACCAGGAACTGGCGCGGAGGTTCCTCCGGCTTGCCATCGAACAGGGTTTTGCCCCCATCGCGCCCCACCTGCTCTACCCGCAGGTGCTGGACAACGACGACCCAGCGAATTATGACCTGGGAATGGCGCTGGGCCTGAGGTGGCTGGAGACCTGCGACGAGATGTGGGTGTGCGGGGATACGGTATCAAAAGGCATGGGCATGGAAATGGCATACGCCCAGGAGAATGGTATCCGGACCAGGCGGTTCGGGAGCGACTTCGCCGAGAAAACGGTATAGTATTCTGTATCAGTATCGCGCTTTGTAATGTTGGAACGGTATCAGCATCAGCTTCTTGATGTCCAAGGGCCGGTTGCTTGTAAACGTTCCAATTGACTGATATATTGGGTTTGATTTCAGGCTGATACGAGTTCATCACTACAACGCATAGGGAGGCTGTCATGGCGGACGGTAATCCCACCCGCAGGGAGCGCTTCAGGCAATTGTGGAGGAAGGCTGACTTCCTGGGTAAGACGACGCTGGTGCTCCTGCTGGTGTCTGCGGTCATGATGGTGGCACTGTGGGTCATCGCGCTCGTGACGTGGAACGGGACGCTGTTCTTCGCGTCCCTCTTCATCATCTTCATATCCATCGGGGTGTTCGCCGTGTTCTCCGGCCCGCTGGGCGCGGAGGACCTGCTGTTCATGATATGGTGGGACATGGGGAAGAGGAAAGGCAAATAGCGCAGACCTGAAAACGTCCCTGTACGCCGCTGTCTTCCGCAAGCAAGGGGATTCCCAGCCCCTTGAAATGCAAGCGGATGACAGCGCTTTTTGTTGCAGCTTTTCCTTGCCTGGCAAGGCAAAACCGCCTGCCGCCGATCCGATGCCGTGCGCCCCTGGGCGTGGCATGGTATAATGCCCCGGATAACGCGCGAGGGGACGGAACGTTGGGGAAAGCCGGGTATGAGCTGCTGGCGCTGGGCATGAGGTATGGGTTCACCCTGCTGATTGCCTTGCTGGTGTTTCGCGCGGCGATGCTGATGCTCCGGGAGCGCAGGGACAGGGCGCGCGTCCTGCGCCAGCTGCCGGACGCCGGGCTGGTAGGCGAACTGGTGACGCTTGCCGACGGCAAGGGATACCCGCTCGCGCGCGAGGGGGTCCTGGGATCCGGCCGGGGATGCGACATCCGGCTGCCCGGCCTGAAGCGGCGAGAGCTGGAGTTCGCGTTCCAGCCCGGCCGCGGGGTCCTACTGCGGCCCATCCACGGCCGCGTGCGCGCAATACTCGACGGGGAGCCGCTCGTGCCCCGCAGCGCCTGGGCGCTGCACGGCACCGTGCTGGAGCTGCGCGGCCTGGCGCTGCGCTTCCGCCTCTTCGCGGGCCTCAAGGTGCCGGAGCGCAAGCCCCGCACGCAGCCGGATACCGCGGAACCCGATGCCGGGCGGGCCGGGCCCGCGCCGCGCAGCGACTGGGACGTGACCTGGCAGTACGCGCCCATCCCCCCGGGCGGGCTGCCCGCGGCGGGATGGGACGCCAATGGATGGCCTGACCAGTCCGGCGGCAATCCCTGGGTCACGGGATATGTTCCGGGCGTACAAGTACAGCCCGGACCATGGGAAACGGAGCCCGCAGCCGCAGGATACGCGGATGGGACAGAGGACTTGGCACCGGCGCCCCAATCCCAGTACCTATCCGGGCAGCATGGAAACGGATACCCGGCTGGATCGTATCCCCAGGAAAAGGCTGCCTCTTATGGCGACGGCTCACTTGATTCAAATCCCATGATATTGGAAGATCCCATGTATCCCTCGGACTGCTACCCAACTGAGAATAATCTTGGCGAGATAGAGGACGACGGAAGTGTATACCCGGATGATGCCGGGTATGGCGCTCCCCCCGTATACGCGGATGACCCCACAAAGCCCGAAAGGCCCCGGTACGCTGCGTTCCGCCCGGACGACGCGATGGAAGACCCGGATATCTACCGGGATGACAGCGCGCAGGATACACCGCGAATCGCGCGGCGCAGGCGCGCGGGCGGAGGCGGCAGGTGAAGGTCAAGAAGCTTCTTCGCGCCGCGCGCGCCCGCACGAGGGACGGAAGCCGCGCCATGACGGCTGTGTCCGCGGTGTTCTTCGCGTGCGGGTTCCTGCTGCTGGGCCTGAAAGACTGGGACGTCGGCGCGTTCATGATGGCGGCGCTCGTGCCGATGGCCCTGATGCTGGTGAACCGGCTGCTGGCGCGGCTGATCGCGCTGGACAGGCTGCTCATGGGCATGGTCAACTTCCTTTGCGCCCTCGGCATCCTCGTGCTGTACCGCAAGGACCCCGCGCTCGGCCTGGGCCAGGCGGCCAACTACGCGGTCGGCCTTGGAGGCATGGCGCTGTGCCTGCTGCTGATGCGGTGGTGGGGGCACCTGTCCCGGCTCACGCCGCTCATCGCGCTGGGCTCGCTGCTGCTGATGGCGCTCCCGGTGTTCTTCGGGGTGGAGAAGAACGGGGCGAAGGCGTGGCTGTCCGTCGGGGGCTTCGGGTTCCAGCCCAGCGAGCTCGTCAAGGTGGCGCTGCTGCTCATCATGGCGACGCTGCTCTCCCGCCGCAAGACCGTCCTGGCCGGGTTGTTCGCCCTGATGTGCCTGGGGATGCTGATGCTGCAGAAGGACCTGGGCACCGCCCTGCTGTACTACGCCACCGCGCTCGTCCTGCTGTTCGTGTCCACGGGATCCCTGACGCTGCTCGCTGGGGGCGTGGCGGGGTCCGGCGTGGGCGCGTACATAGGCTACGCGATGTTCGCGCACGTCAAGCGGCGCGTCGCCATCTGGCAGGACCCATGGGAGGATTTCCGCGGCGCGGGGTACCAGATCGTGCAGTCGCTGGTCGCGATGGCCAACGGCGGCCTGTGGGGAACGGGCCTGGGACTTGGGGACGCGCACTACGTGATCCCCGAGGCGCAGACGGACTTCATCTTCGCCATCATCCTCAACGAGTTCGGCGCGCTGTTCGGGCTGATGGTCGTGGCGCTGTACATCCTCATGTTCCTTCGAGGGATCGGCATCGCGCTGGCGGCGCGGGGCAAGTTCCACACGCTGCTGGCGCTGGGCTGCACGTGCCTCATCGCGCTGCAGGCGTTCGTCATCATCGGGGGCAACATCAAGCTCATCCCGCTCACCGGCGTCACGCTGCCGTTCGTCAGCTACGGCGGCACGTCGCTGGTCAGCAGCCTGTGCGTGATGGGCCTGCTGCAGGGGGTGGCCAACGCGAACGCGCAGGGCATCCGGGAGGACAGCGAGATCGCCGAATTGGAGGGCGTGCTCGCATGAAGCTGCTTCGCCGCAACCTGCGCCTGGCCGCCGGCGCCGTTGCCCTGCTGCTCGTGGGCCTCATCGCCTACGGCGCATACAGCCTCAACGTGTTCGGGAACCGCTGGTTCTCCTCCTCCGCCAACACCGCCCTGCGGCGCGTCAAGCAGGGCGTGACCCCGGGCCGCATCCTGGACCGCAGCGGCCTGGTCCTGGCCGACAACGGGCCTGACGGCAAGCGCACGTACCACCCGGACGCGCTGACCCGCTCCGCGCTGGTGCACCTGCTGGGCGACAGTGAGGGTATGGTCGCCTACGGGGCCGAGAGCTTCCTCGCATCCCTGCTGTACGATTTCGGCGGCAACTACCTGGGCCGGCTGGGCGCGTTCTTCCGCGGGGAGCAGCCCAGGGGCATGGACGTGCGGCTCAGCGTGGACAGCGCGCTCACCAGGCGCGCCGCGGAGCTGTTCCCCAAAGGCAAGTCCGGCGCGGTGATCGTCCTCAACTGGAAGACCGGAGAGGTGCTGGCCCTGTCCAGTTTCCCCGGGTTCGACCCCAACTCTCCGGTGCGCGCGGGCGACGACGACCCGGCGCAGCCGTACTGGAACCGCGCCACGCGCTGGCTGTCGGCGCCCGGCTCGACGTTCAAGGTGGTCACGATGGCATCCGCCCTGCAGAGGCTGCCAGGGGCGACGGCGAAGACCTACACCTGCACCGGCGCGTTCATGGTGGACGGGACGCTCATCACCGACGCGGGCGGCGCGGTGCATGGGGAACTGACCCTGCGCGACGCCTTGGCGGTCAGCTGCAACATCACGTTCGCCAAGGCTGCGCTGGAGGCGGGGGACGAGGCGATGCGCAAGACGGCGCGGGCGTTCGGCATCGGGGACTACCTGCTCTTTTCCGACCTGGTCGTCGAGAACTCCGGCTATCCGGCCAGCAACCGCGTCAGCAAGGAAATCGCCTGGACCGGCGCGGGGCAGAGCGCGCTGTCCATCACGCCGCTGCACATGGCGATGGTAGCGTCCGGCATCGCGAACGGGGGCATGATGATGGAGCCCAAGCTGCTGCTGTCCGCCATGGACGCCGCGGGCATCTCCCATCGGAGGATGGCGCCGGAGGTGTACCGCACGCCCCTCACCCCGACGGACGCCGCCACCATCCGCGCGGCCATGCGCCGCGCCGTGACGCACGGCACCGCTTCCCGCGCGCGTGTGGATGGCCTCACCGTGTGCGGCAAGACCGGCAGCGCCCAGGTGGACCGGCAGGAGAACACCAACGCGTGGTTCATCGGCTTCATCCAGGAGGAGAACCACCCGTACGCCATCAGCGTCGTGGTGCAGGACGCCGGCGGCGGTGGCGAGATCGCGGCGCCCATCGCGGGGGAGCTGTTCAAGTACCTGCGCCAGCACGCCCCGGCGGGCCGC
>DATHTQ010000140.1:0-4449 GCA_035463055.1 Candidatus Limnocylindria bacterium | reverse complement strand
AGGCACGCCGCGGCCTCCGCCTGCTCGCGGGTGGCCTCGGGCCTCGCGTAGCGGATGTTGTCCAGCACCGTGCCGGAGAACAGGTGCGGCTCCTGGAGCACGTACCCCAGGTTGCTCTGCAGCCACAGCTGGCTGCGCTCGCGGTAGTCGCGCCCGTCGATGAGGATGCGCCCGGCCGTGGGCTCGTAGAAGCGGCAGAGGAGGTTGACGATGGTGGACTTGCCCGCGCCCGTGGGGCCGACGATGGCGATGGTCTCGCCGGGGCGGACGTGGAGGCTGAAGTCGCGCAGGACCTCGTCGCCGTCCCGGTACTTGAAGCCCACGCGCGCGAATTCGATCTCGCCGCGGATGTCCTCCCAGTTCTCCTTTTTGGGGTGGAAGTTGTCGCCGTACTTCGCCGCCACCTCGGGGGTGTCCTTGATCTCGGGCTCGGTCTCCAGCAGGCTCAGCACCCGCTCGGCCGCGGCCTGGATGCGCTGCATCTCGCTGAAGGTGGCGGCGATGTCGCGGATGGGGTTGAAGAACTGGACCGAGTAGCTGACGAAAGCGGTGAGCGTGCCAAGCGTCAGCGCGCCGCGCAGCACCCTGCCCGCGCCCTCGCTGACGACGTAGGCGCTGGCGAGGGACGACACCGCGATGACCAGCGGCAGGAAGATGCCGGAGAGGACGGCGGCGCGGATGGAGGCGGCGCGCATGCGGCCCGTCAGTTCGCTGAACGCCTGGAAGTTCGCGTCCTCGCTGACGAGGGTCTTGGTCGTCTTCGCGCCCATGATGCCCTCGTTGACGGAGCCGGTGATGAGCGAGTTGGCCTTGCGCACCTCGCGCTGCGCGCGCAGGATGCGCTTCTGGAAGAACGCGGTGATGAGCGCCAGCGCCGGCACCACGGCCAGCACGTACAGCGCCATCTGCCAGTCGATGACCAGCATCGTGACGGTGCTGGTGACCAGGAAGATGAACGCCCACACGAGGTCCAGCAGGCCCCAGCCGAACGCCTCGGCGAGGTGGTTGGTGTCGCTGGCGACGCGGCTCATGAGGTAGCCGACGCTCGTGCGGTCGTAGTAGGAGAAGGAAAGCTCCTGCAGGCGGCGGAACACGCCCTGGCGCATGTCGTAGGCGACGCCGAACTCCACCTGCCCCGCCTTCTGGATGAACAGGAACACGGAGGCGACCTGGCCCAGGATGATGGCGCCGTACAGCAGGGCGAAGCGCAGCAGCGCGCCGGGGGCGGGCTCCGCCCCGATGAAGCTGTCGATGGCGTGGCGCGTGAGCAGCGGCATGACCACGTCGGTGGACGCGAGGAACGTCATGAACAGCGCGACGGCGCCCATGGCCTTCCAGTGGCGGCGCATGCGGCGCGCCAGCTTCAGGAACAACTGCGGGTCGAATTTCTTGGTGTAGTCCTGTTCTTCGTGGGCGATGAAATCGCTCATACGGCCTCCCGGGCGGGAACCTGCTCCCGCGCCGCGTCGTCCTCGTCCTCCAGGCCCGCCTGGATCTGGTTGATGCGCCTGTACAGGCCGGGCCTGGCGATGAGTTCCTCGTGGGTGCCCTCGTCCGCGACGCGCCCGTCCTCCAGCACGATGATCTTGTCGGCCTGGCTGAGGGTCACGATGCGGTGGCTGATGATGATGGTGGTCACGCCGCGGCTGCGCTCGCGCAGCGCCTTGCGGATGAGCTCGTCCGTCTGCGTGTCCACGGCGGACAGGGAATCGTCGAAGATGAGCACGTCGTTGTCCTTGAGCAGCGTGCGCGCGATGGCGGCGCGCTGCTTCTGCCCCCCGGAGAGGGTGACGCCGCGCTCGCCCACCAGCGTGTCCCAGCCCTTCTGGCTCTGGAGGATGAACTCCTCGGCCTGCGCGTCCCTGGCGGCGCGGGTGAGCGCCTCGTCGGATGCGGCGTGCGCGCCCATGCGCAGGTTCTCGCGCAGCGTGCGCGAGTAGAGGAACGGCTCCTGCAGCACGAGGCCCACGCGGCTCCTCAGGTGCTTGCGCTTCACCTGGCGGATGTCGTGGCCGGAAATGGTGATGGTGCCGGACTGCGGCTCGTACAGCCGCTGCAGCAGCAGCGCGATGGTGGACTTGCCGGAGCCGGTGGACCCCAGGATGGCGGCGGTCTGCCCGGCCTTGACGGTGAAGCTGAGGCCCCTGAGCACGTCCTCGCCGCCGTCGTAGTGGAAGGACACGTCGTCGAACACGACGTCGCCCCTGAGGTCCGGCGTGCCCGCGTCCGCCCTGTCCTCCTCGGGCTTCTGGCGCAGGACCTCGTCGATGCGCTCCAGGGACACCATCGCCCGTCCCGCCTGGGAGAGGACGCGCCCCATGTTGCGCACCGGCCAGATGAGCATGCCGATGTAGCTGGTGAAGACGACGAGGTCGCCCACGCTCATGCGGCCCGCGCGGACCTCGGCGAGGCAGAACATCAGGGTCATCAGCGTCTGCGCCTGGCCCATGAGGTCGCCGCCGCTCCAGTAGAAGGAGTGCAGCCAGTTGAGCTTGGTCAGCAGGGTGCGGTTCTCGCGGTTGGTCTCGTCGAACTTCTCGATCTCGCGCTGCGCCTGCCCGAACGCGCGCACGACGCGCACGCCGGTCAGGTTCTCCTGCAGCACCGTGGTCATGCGCGCCTCGGCCTCGTCGGCCTTGCGGAACGCCTTGATGATGAGGGAGAAGAACTTCCAGGAGAACACCAGCATCACGGGCATGACCGCGAGGCTGATGAGGGTGATGCGCGTGGAGATGGGCAGCAGCAGGGCCAGGGCGAAGCCCAGCATCAGCAGGGCGTCCACGATGCCCAGCAATTGCATCGCGAGGAACCGGCGCACCGTGTCCACGTCGGAGGTGCTGCGCTGCACCAGGTCGCCCGTGGAGGACGCGCTGTGGTAGCTGAAGGGCAGCTCCTGCAGGTGCGCGTAGAGCCGGTCCTTGAGGGTGCGCGCGGCGTTCTCGCTGCCCACGGCGATCCAGCGCGCCTTGAGGTAGCTGGACACGCCGACCAGCAGCGCGATGAGGGCGATGGCGAGGCCCGGCGCCCAGAGGTTTTGGGTCAGCCATGCGCGCCCGCCCTGCGCCTCCACCCAGGAGGACAGGAAGGCGGGCATGCGGCTGGGAAGGCCGCTGAGGACGTGGTCCAGCACCTCGGCCAGGACGGCCGGGGTCAGGAACCCCAGGAAGATGGCGACGGCCGTCATGGCGCCCGCGCCGGCGAAGTACCGCGCGTCGTCCTTCAGCAGCCGCATGAAGAGCTTGTAACTGCGTTTTTTCACTTGATTACTCCCATGATGCACCGGCATAAAAATAGCCCCCGCACTTGCCATGCCGGAGCCTGCCTGAGCGCCTCAACCTTTCAGCGCATGCAAACAGGGGCCGGCCAAGGCACGACAAACACGCCACCCGCGCCCAAGAGACGGATCCGGTTCATCAAGCGGCCCCCCTTTCCCAAACTTTCGCCAGTATAGGCGTCCAAATCCGCGCGTGTCAAGCGCAATACGCAAGTTTACCCGCATTTTCCCAATAAAAAACAACCGGGCGGTGAAACCCGGCTGCAAAAGAGCCTGTAGGCGGTTACTTGCCTTTCACCATTCGGCGCGCATCGCCCTCGCGACGGCGTCCTGGTGCGCCTGGTCCACGCGGTCGGTGCCGTGGGTCTTCGACTTGTAGAAGTGCAGGCAGAAGTGACCCTTGAACTCGTTTCCGGAAATGGTGTCGGTGCCGTGGGGCATCGTGTTGATGCTGCCCGCGTAGACCTTGCCGCCCACCTTGACCAGCACCGCGCGCCGCCGCCAGGAGAACCCGCCGGAGATGGCCTTGAGGGTCGCGCCGTCCCCGTCGGACACGGGCTCCGCGTCCACGTGGTTGGCGCCGCTCCACCGCCGGGCCGTGAACGTGCGGCCCGTGACAATGTCCTTGACCTCGAACACCGTTCCCTTGGGGAGGACGGAGTTGCCGTCGCGGAACCAGTCCAGCCGCTCGGTGGGCACGGTGTAGTTGGCGGCGTTCTTCCCGAACGGCTTGCGGATGGTGGAGAAGCCCGCGACGCCGTCGGCGCCCAGGCCCACGGCCTTCTGGTACCTGCGCACCGCGTCCTCGGTCTGGTCGCCGTAGGAGGAGTCCACCATGGCCTTGTAGTAGCCCTTGATCTTCAGCGCCTGCTGGAGCGCCTTGACGTGCCTGCCGCTGTCGCCGGGGGCGCAGGTGTTGGGCACGGAAATCTGCGATATCCTCGTGATGCCGGCCATGGCGGGGTCGTCCCTGGCGGGGGTCTCGCCCGAGGAGGCGCCGAAGAGCCTGCGGACGGTGGCCGCGTTGGCGGTGCCGCTGGCGCTCAGCCCGGCGCTTTTCTGGAAGGCCAGCACCGCGTTGGCCGTGCCCTGGCCGTAGTCGCCGTCGACGGGGCCCTTGTAGAACCCCTTGATCTTCAGCGCCGCCTGGAGCTTGGCGACCCGGTCGCCCGTCG
>DATHTQ010000139.1:0-2504 GCA_035463055.1 Candidatus Limnocylindria bacterium | reverse complement strand
TGCGCCTCTTCCGGCCGTCGCCGGAGGCGGAGCCGGTCGTGCGGGCGGCGCTCCTCATCGCGGCGGCGGGGCTGCCCCTGCTTTGGAGCGACGCGAACGTGACCCCGATGGCCTTGCGCGCGGCGGGCGACTCCGTCTACCCGGGCCTGGTGTCCGCGGGCGCGCTGGCCCTGGGCAGGCTGGGGCTGGGCTACGTCCTCGCCATCCCGCTGGGGATGGGCGTGCCGGGCATCTGGGCGGGCATGCTGGCGGAATGGCTGCTGCGCGCCGCGCTCATGCGCCGGCGCATCGGCGGGGAGAAGTGGCTGCGCGTCCAGCCGGCGCGGGCGTAAAACCGGAAGGGGACTGCATGGACATACGCGGGTTCAGGGAGGCGGACGTCCCGGACGTCGTCCGGATGTGGAACGGTGCGGTCGCCTCCGGCGAGATGCTCTACCGCCCGCTGACGGAGGGGTATTTCCGCGAAAAATTCCTCTCGCCGGAGGTGTACGAGCCGGGCCTGCTGCTGGCGGCGGAGGAAGGCGGGCGGGTCGTCGGCTTCATCGCCGGGTGCCGCCCGCGGGCGTTCCTGCCGGGGCAGACGGAGGCGAACACCCCCGGCTACCTGACCATGCTGCTCGTGGACGCGGGGCAGCGGCGCAGGGGCGTCGGCAGCGCGCTGCTCCTGGCGCTGGAGGACGCGCTGAAAGGGCTTGGGAAAACCGCGCTCGCGGTGTCCAGCCTGAACCCCGTGAACCTGGACTGGGTCATCCCCGGCACGCCCGGGCACGAGCACAACAAAGCCCCGGGCGCGGACGAGGAGGGGCCGGGCTATCCGTTCCTGCTCAACCGGGGCTTCGTCCCCCGCGTGCGCGAGGCGGCGATGTACCTCGACTTATCCCAATACGAAAAATCCCCGGACGTGGAGGGGAAGCGCGAATCGCTGCGCGCGCAGGGCGTCACGGCGGGCCTGTACGACCCGGCGCTGGGGTACGAGTTCGACGAAATGTGCGACCGGGTGGGCAGCGAATACTGGCGCAAGGTGCTGCGGGACGAGCTGGCGAAGGAGTCCCCGCGGCCCATCCTCGCGGCGACGGTGCCGGGGCATATCGTCGCGTTCACCGGGCCCGTGGACCGGCAGGAGAGCGGCAGGGGATGGTTCACCGGCATCTGCACGGACCCGCAATATGAACGGCGCGGCATCGCCACCGTGCTGTTCGCCGACCTGATGGAGCAGTTCCTGCGCGCGGGCGCGCGGTACTCGACGCTGTTCACCGGGGTCGAGAACCACGCCCAGCGCCTGTACGCGAAGGCGGGGTTCCGCGCGGCGCGGCATTTCGCCATCATGAACAAGGACCTGAAGGAGAAGGATGGGTATTGAGAGGAAGACCATTGTGGCCGTGGGCGCGCACACCGGGGACGCGCAGCTGACCTGCGGCCTGCTGCTGGCGAGGCATGCCATGCAGGGGGACAGGATCGTGACCGTGGACCTGACCGCGGGGGAGCGCGGCGCGCCCCAGGGCGTGAGCGCGGCGGTGTTCCGCAGGCGCAACGAGGACGGCGCGGCGGAGTTCGCCCGCATGCTGGGCGGGGAGAGCATGGTGCTGGACACGCCCGACGGGGAACTGGAGCATACCAAGGCGCTGGCCCTGAAGCTGGCGGACATCCTGCGGGCCTACGGCGCGTGCACGGTGCTGGGGCACTGGAAGCGCTCCCTGCACAAGGACCACGAGGCGGCGCACCTGCTGACGCGGGACGCGGTGTTCTTCGCGTCGCTGCCCGCGTTCGAGCGGCCGCTGCCGCCCGCGCCCATCCGCCGGCACCTGTTCGCGGAGAACTGGGAGGACATGGAGGATTTCCGCCCCTACGCCTACTTCGACGTGAGCGAGGCGTTCCCCCTGTGGAAGGAAGCGGTGAAGAAGCTGTACCTGACCGAGAACTCGAAGGATTTCAGGTACCTGCAGTACTACGAGGGGCTGGCGAGGATGCGCGGCGCGCTGATCAAGAAGGAGTACGGCACCGCGTTCGGGGTGGAGCCGCACCAAATGAAGACCGTGATGGAGACGGCGTGACGCGGGTCCTGGCGGGCATAGACAACATCCAAAGCGCGGACAGCCTTCTGCGCGGCAGGCGCCTGGGCCTGATGACCAACCAGACCGGCGTGGACTCCGCCCTGCGCCCGACAATAGACATTTTATTTGAAAAATACAGCCTCGCCGCCCTGTTCGCGTGCGAGCACGGGGTGCGCGGCAGCGTGCAGGCGGGGGAGGAGGTCGCCTCCGCCCCGGACGCGGACACGGGCGTCATGGTGCACTCGTGCTACGGCGCTTCGCACCATCTGCCGCCCGAGGCGATGGCGGACTTCGACGTCTTCGTCTTCGACATGCAGGACGTGGGCGCGCGGTTCTACACCTACCTCTATTCGCTGTCCTTCGCGCTGGAGGACTGCGCCAGGGAAGGCAAGACCGCCGTGGTGCTGGACCGGCCCAACCCGCTGGGGGGCGAAGTTGCCCAGGGCACGCTGC
>DATHTQ010000138.1:0-1819 GCA_035463055.1 Candidatus Limnocylindria bacterium | reverse complement strand
GTTCTGCGGCTACCACCTGGGCGACTACCTGCGCCACTGGCTGGACGCCGCGAATGGGTATGAACCCGCAAAGCTGCCGGGCTTCTTCTTCGTCAACTGGTTCCGCAAGGGCAGGGACGGGAAGTTCCTCTGGCCCGGCTTCGGCGAGAACGCGCGCGTGCTGAAGTGGGTTTTCGAACGCGTGGCCGGAAACGGCGCGGCAGTGGAAACCCCCATCGGGCTGGTGCCCGCGCCGGGCGCGCTGGACGCGGAGGGGCTTGCCGGCATGGACGAGCAGGGGATGGAGCGGCTGCTGGCGGTCGACCCTGATGACTGGCGGCAGGAGGCCGCCTCCATCCGCAAGTACTTCGAGGCGCTGGGGGACAGGCTGCCCCGGGAGCTGTGGGAGGAACTGGACGCGCTGGAGGCGCGGCTGGACGAAGCCCGGGACGCCCGGGCATAGGGAGGGGACATGGACCTACGGCACCATATTTTCGATGACAGGGAATATATCACGGGGCTGCGCCGCGCGCTGCATGCCTGCCCGGAACCCGCGCTCCAGGAAAAGGAGACCGCGCGGATGGTCGGGGGGGAGCTCACGCGCCTGGGCATCCCGTGGCAGCCGCTGCCGCCGGGGCATGGCCTGGTCGGGGTCATCCGGGGCGGGAAGCCCGGGAAGACCGTCATGCTGCGCGCCGACATGGACGCGCTGAAGGTGGCGGAGAAGACCGGGCTCCCCTTCGCGTCCAAAAATGACGGGTTCATGCACGCCTGCGGGCACGACGCGCACATGGCGATGCTGCTGGGCGCGGCGAAGGCGCTGCAGGCGGCGTCCGCGCAGCTGGGCGGCACCGTCCTGTGCGTGTTCCAGGGCGCGGAGGAGATCGGGCAGGGGCACGAGGAGGTGCTGGAGTACCTGCGCGGCATCGGCGGCGTGGACGCGGCCCTCGGCCTGCACATCTGGAGCCTGATTCCCGAGGGCGAGATTTTGCTGCCCGACGGCCCGGTGTTCGCGGGGGTGCGGACGTTTCGGGTGAGCGTGAAGGGCCGCGGCGGCCATAGCGGGCGGCCCGACCTGGCGGCGGACCCCATCCGCGCGGCGTGCGAGCTGGTGCTCAAGTTCGCGTCCATCCCGGTCAACCAATACGACGCGCTGGACCACGCCGTGGTCAGCGTGGGCCTCATGGAGGCCGGGACCGCGGGCAACGTGTTCCCCTCGGAGGCGAAGCTCCACGGCAGCCTGCGCTGGTTCAAGCCCGGCGGCGAGCAGAAGGTCATGGAGGCGATGGAGCGCATCGCCCGCGGCGTGGGCGAAATCTACGGCGTGGAGTGCGCTGTGGAGTTCCTGGCGTTCATCCCCCCCGTCGTCAACGACCCCGCGCTGAGCGGGATGGGGCGCGCCCTCGTGCCGTCCATCCCGGGCCTGGCCGTCAGCGCCTCCGCCGAGCCGATCATCGCCGGGGACAACATGGGCGCGTACCTGCGGGAGTACCCGGGGTTCTACGGCATCCTCGGGGGCGGGAAGAAAGAGGGCGCCGCATACCCGCACCACCACGAGGAATTCGACATCGACGAAGGCGCGCTGGTCAAGGGCGCGGCGCTGCTCGCGCAGTTCGCCGCGGATTTCCTGGGATAGGCGGCCGGCATCTGACACGTCCCGCCCAAGAAGAAAGAAGGCCCGCGAGGGCCTTCTTTCCGCTATGTCGTGTAATGCAGGGTCCGGGGTGGTTACTCCACTTCTCCCATGGCGTTCTTCACGGCCTTTTCCAGGGACGCGAGGTATTCGTCCACGGTAATGGTCACGGAGCCGGTCAAGTCGGCCTCGGTCGGAACGTCGGAA
>DATHTQ010000137.1:0-1895 GCA_035463055.1 Candidatus Limnocylindria bacterium | reverse complement strand
TGCATCATAACACGCAAACGCCCGGATGCGCCGACAAAAATGCCCGGGGCACGGCGCCCCGGGCGGGAAATGCCGCCTTGGTATTCGCGGCTTACACGATCTTCGACTTGTCCAGGCCGTCGAGGTACTTCTCCAGTTCCGGCGTGATCTGCGCGATGGCCCCCGGCTCGAACGGGCTGCGGAGGCCCGACTCCGGCACGAGCTTCTTGAACGGCACCGCGCCGCTCTTTTGGCACAGCTCCAGGTAGGACGCCCAGGCCTTGTCGTGGTCCTGCATGTCCCAGATGAAGTACTGGAACGCGCAGACCTGCGACAGCGTGTAATCGAGGTAGTAGAACGGCATCAGGTACACGTGCAGCTGCCGCTGCCACCTGCCGCCGCCCTCCAGGTAGGGCACGCCCTCGTAGGAGAGGTGCGGCATGTACTTCTTCTCGATCTCGCGGTATTTCGCGCGGCGCTGCTCCGGGGCCGCGTCCGGGTTGGTGTAGACCCACTCCTGGAACTCGTCGATGGACGCGCCGTAGGGCAGAAACTGCAGCGACGACGCGACGTGGCTGTAGTAGTACTTCTCGGTGTCCGGGCCGAAGAACCGCTCCATCCACGGGTGGGTGAAGAACTCCATGCTCATCGAGTGGATCTCCCCCACCTCGGCGGTGTTGTCGGTCAGGTCCAGCAGCTCGGCGTCGCGCTGCAGCCAGCCCTGGAAGGCGTGGCCGGCCTCGTGGGTCAGCACGTCCACGTCGCCCTCGGTGCCGTTGAAGTTGCTGAAGATGAACGGCGCCTTGAAGTCGGCCAGGAAGGTCATGTACCCGCCCGGGGCCTTGCCCGGCTTGTTCGTCAGGTCCATGAGCCCGCTGTCCGTCATCATGCGGAAGAACTCGTCGGTCTGGGGCGACAGCTCGCGGTACATCTCCTGCGCCTGGGGCACCAGCGTCTCCTCGCCGCCCACCGGCAGCGGATTGCCGGAGAGGAACACGAGCGGGTAGTCGTAGTATTTCATGTCCTTAATGCCGATGCGCTCCGCCTGCTCGCGGTACAGCTTCTGCGCCAGCGGCACCACGGATTCCGCGATCTGGTCGCGGTACACCTTCGCGTCCGCGGCGTCCCAGTCGGTGCGGCCCATGCGCGCGTAGGCGACGGGGATGAAGTTCTCGTACCCCAGCTTCTGCGCGATGCGCACGCGCACCTTGACGAGCTGGTCGTACAGCGCGTCCAGCTTCTCCATCTGCCCCGCGATCCAGCCCCAGTGCGCTTCAGCCGCGCGCCGGCGAACGTCGCGGTCCGTGGACTGCATGAGCGGCTGCAGGCCCGAGAGGTTGTAGGTCTTCCCGTCGAACTCGATCTGCGCGGACGCCATGAGCTTCTCGTACTCGCTGCCCAGCTTGGCCTCTTCCACCAGGTCGGGCACGATTTCCGGCTTGAAGGTCTTCAGGCGCACCTCGTACTTCTCCAGCAGGTGCGGGCCGTACTTCTTCGCCACCGCCTCGCGGAACGGCGAGGCGAGCACCGCGGCCGCCAGGCGCGTGCTGATTTCCTGGAACCGGGGCAGCGACTCGTCCATGACGTCCTGCTCGGCGGTGTAGAACTCGTCGCGCGTGTCGATCGTGTGGCGTATCTGGCAGAGCACCGCCTGCGTCATCAGCGCGCGGGACCGTTTGTCCAGTTCCGCGACCGCGGCAAAGAACTCCGCCTCGTCCGCAGCATTCTCGACGCGCGCGAGCAGCGCGGTCATCTCCTCGTATTCCTTGTCAAAATCCGGCCGCTTGTATTCCATCTCGCTGAACTTCATCGGTGAACCGCCTTTCAAGGTGTGGGTGCTGACATCATACGGTTGCCATTGTACCCCAATGCGCACTTATGGGCTACCGTTTTTCAGGAAACAACACGAAGCGGAT
>DATHTQ010000136.1:0-2469 GCA_035463055.1 Candidatus Limnocylindria bacterium | reverse complement strand
GACCTCGCGGCTGACGGCGTGCAGGTCCTGGCCACGGAGGTCATGTCCTTGGACCAGGTGCAGGACGTCGCGCGCGTGTATGAAACCGCAACGGCCGGCAGGCGCTTCCCCGCGCCCCTCGTCATCGCGCACATCAACGGCATCTTCGACGAGTACCTCGCGGAGACCGCCGCTGCGCAAGGCGCGGACGTCCAGCCGGACGCCCTGGGGCAGGCATCGCTGTTGCTTGGCAGGAAGATCTGCGATTACCTGCGCGCCGCCGGCAACCCGCATATCTCCTATATGGCGGGCGGCGCGCGCGGCCTGCACCACTTCACGGACTGGGTCGGCGCGCCCGGCGCGGTGACCATCAACTGGGGCGGCACGGCGGACAAACTGCTGGAGCTGGATCCTCCCGTCACGGAGGTCTTCCGCGCGCCGTCCTCCCCTATGCTGGTCGACGAGCTGCTCGCGAAGATGCCTGATTTCCACAGGGCATGGACGCCGGGTTCGCTCGCGCGGGAGGACTATGAGGCGTTCGGGCCCGTGGTCAAGTTCCGCAGGCAGTTCGAGGCTGGATGGCAGGACGCCCTCGATGCGGTACGCGGGCGCAGGCGATAATCTGTTCCATTAGTTGAAAGTGCGGCAGCCTCACGCTGCCGCATTTTTATTTCATTTGAATGAACGTTATTGCCTTTAGCCGCACGATGAGACCACGAGGCATGGCGTGCTGCCATGCTCTTCCTTTATTCCACCTTGACTCGCACCGGCTCCGAGTACAGCCAGTAGTCCCCATACACCGTCTCATTCAGTGTCAGGGACTGCCGGATGCGCCAGATGACCACGCCCTCTCCGGGCGCGGCGGCCTGCCCGTCGCGGACGGCCTCCCCTTCCAGCACCACCGCCTCCGCGCCGGCGGGGTCCAGCTGCGTCCCGTCCTGGGACAGCAGGATCGGTTGGGGAAGGGCTTCGCCCACGGCCAGCCGCAGGGTGCCGCTGCCGCCGGCGTCCTCCGCCCTCAGTTCCGTCGCGTTGCCGCTCATCCACCAGGCGAAATTGGTCGTCAGCCCGTACACGCCGCCAAGCCAAGCCTGGGCGAACGCGTCCGGCTCGTTATAGGTCCAGGGCCACACGGTCAGCCCCCGATGGCGGCCTGCGCGGGCCAGGTCATAGGCGAAGGTGAACCTCGGGTTGTAGGTGGCGTTCCAGGGCTGCAGCACGCCGTACAGGCGGCGCAGCGCCTCCTCCGCGCCCTGCGCGCGGGCGATGGCCGCGTAGTCCTCGAAGAAGGTACGGTTCTCCGCCGCGCCCGCGCCCTCGGTGCCCAGCGCTCCCAGGGAGACCTCCGGCCACTCGCGGCGCATGGCTTCGAGGATGTCCGTGTTGAACGAGATGACCACGGTCTGCCCCGCCTCGCCCGTTGCCTCCGCCAGGGCCTTCAGCGCGGGCACGATGGCGGGGTCGTGGGACTTGATCTCCACGAAGTGCACGATACCCGTGTCCTGGAACGCTTCGTAGTATTCCCGCAGCGCGGGGATGCGCTGGGAAGCATCCTCCCGGATCGCGCCGTAGCGCGACCTGTTCGCGGGCGTGTGGTTGGTATAGGGCACGCCTTCCAGGCCCCGGAAGCTGAACGGCACGGCCTGCAGCTCGGCAAGCGTGAGCCGCTCCGCCTCGCCCAGGTCGCCCCGGCCGAACAGGCGGCGCAGCGTCGGGTCGTGCAGGATGAACAACTCGCCGTCCGCGCTCAGCCAGATGTCGTTCTCGATGACGTCCGCCCCGGCGTCATACGCCGCCTGCGCGCCCATCAGCGTGTTCTCCGGGTACACGCTCGGCATGCCGCGGTGAGCCGCGATGAACGGCACGCGCACCATCGAAGGCGCGTCGTCCCGGAAAAAGCCGATGGCCCCGTATGCCGCTTCGTAGTCATTCGTCACGATGCCGTTCACGCCCGCCGCCAGCGCGCCGATGAGGTCCGCGCGGCCGCGGCCCGCGTCCGCCCAGACGGTGAGCAGGCGGGCCTGGAGGAACCGCACGTTCTCGCGCGAGGCCAGGTTCGCCGGCAGGATGGCAATCTTGGCCCCGCTGGCGTTGGTGACGCGCAGCATGTCCAGCAGGGACTCGCGGCTCCACACCTCCATGTCCGAGAAGTCCATGAGGCCGCGCACGTGCGGGAGAGCCGTGAACCGCGCCAGCCGCGCAGCGTCGATACCCCTCGCCGCGACGAACACGTCCTCGTACGCCCCGCCGGACAGGAACGCGTACAGCGCGTCCGCCGCCGCCTCGTCCACCGGGTACAGCGCCGGGATGGCGCGCGGCTTCACTCCCTCCAGCCAAGCGTCCAACGCGGGGGCAAAAAGCCATGCTTCGTCCAACTGCGAGTTGAGCGCCGCCGCCGGCACCCCGCTTCCCTGCGGCTGCGCACCTGCCGCGGCATCACTCTGCCTGGTTCCGCCCGGCTGCGCACCTGCCGCGGCGTCCCTCTGCCTG
>DATHTQ010000135.1:0-2734 GCA_035463055.1 Candidatus Limnocylindria bacterium | reverse complement strand
GTCCCCGCCCTGCGCGGCGACGGGGGGCAGCATGACCCGCCCCGCCAGCGCGGCGAGGGATGCCTTCAACTCGTCTTCCCCCTGGGTGAGCGCGACGGACGCGTCCAGCTGCTGCACGGCGCACCAGGTGAAATCGCGCGTGAAGCACGCCGCGTAACGGGAGCCTTCGCTTTGGAAGGAAAATACCTTGCCGGGGAAGTCGGCGGTGAGCGCGCCCAGCGTCACGGTTTCGGGGGAAGGCGCGAGGGCGGCCATTTCCTGCGGCGTCAGGGGCCGCAGCCTGCCCATCGCCTCCAGCAGTTCCGCGCAGTCCTCGCCCATCAGGCATACGGCCGTCGTCCCCTCCAGCACGGCCTTGCACCGGTACAGCACGCCCGGCGTATCCGGGTAGGAATACTCGAAGGTGACGGTCAGCACGGCCTTATCCCCGTCCGCGCGGATGTTGTCCGGCTCCCCGCCGTAGTGCAGGATGAAGAAGGCCGCGAAGCCGATGAGCGCGTTGGCGCGGGCCTGCAGGGGCGTGAGGGACGGGCCGCTCGCCTTGTACCCCTCGACCCACTCCCCGATGTCGCCGGTGCGGAACTGGTATTCCTCGCCGCCGGGCGCGTTGCCGAACAGCTGCGTGCTGCCCGTCCAGCGTCCCGGATAATCCTCGTCATGGACGACCTGCGGCGCGCCCGGCAGCGCGAAATGGACGGTGCCGATTACTCCGCTGTACAGCGACAGCGCCTGCTCGAACGTGAACCCTTCCGCCCCCGCGCCCGCGCACAGCAGGAGCATCGCAAGCGCCGCGGCGCAAACCCGTTTGCCCATAACGCCTCCCGAACCAAGTGTATGCCGATGTCCTTTTCTCCGCGCATCATAGCACGGATCGCCCGCGCGGTCACGGCGCGGAGATGGTTTGATGTATCCACCACGATCTCCATGTGGGGACGGGTTGGCACAGCCGCCGCGGTCACCGCACGGGGATGGGCGGGTACATCTGCCGCGGTTACCGCACGGGGACGGGCTGGTACATCTGCCGCTGAAGGCATGCGCGGGCTGTTCGGCGCATCAGCCGAGGTTACCGCACGGGAACTGGCCCGCGCATCCTCCGCCCCGTGCCCAGCCTGCCCGGAGGCGGTTTTTCGTCAGCATTAATAGGGAAACTTTTCGCGGGGAATCAGGCGCGGGACCGCGGCGCCACGGCATTTCATGACGGTTTTATGACATACATATTAAGTTTGTCGGGTTTGCGGTTCCGCGGTTTCACGGCGTTTTGGCGGGTAGATTCCTTGCAATGGGAGGTTCACATCATGGCTATCAGAAAGAGCAACGGCGAGTTGGATGCGGTCCGTCTGTACGATCTGGCGATGGTTGCCTCCGGCGACATGTCGCTTTCCCAGCTCGGCGAGTACGACGCGGAGGACCTCGCCCACATCCGGTCCATCATGGCGGATTTCGCGGAATTGCGTGAGGTCCGGGGCGCCCTGCGGCGAAGGCCGATGGCGGTGCCGGTGCGGGCGCAGCGGGTGCCCGTGGCGCAGATCGCGTAAGCAGGGAAGCATGGCCGCCAGGACGACGTTCCGGCGGTTTTCCTTATCGGGCGCGGGGCGCGGGAACCTGCGCGCGGTGTTTCACGGCGCGGGCGGCGAACGCCGCATGCGGGGGCGGCATGGCATGCGACCGGGTCTGCGGGATGACGTAGCCAAGGCAGCGGCATAACGCTTCGTGGAATGGGCAGAACATGGCGCGCCGGAACGGGCGCGCTTTTTGCTGGGTGAATGAATCGCTTCCGGATGGCGGGCGGCACCGCACTTGACGGATAGAACACGGCACCGCTGGGCGCGCCTGTTGCATATGCCCGTGTGGAAAAGTCGCGGTGCGCCGGGGCGCGGGCGCAACGTTGCCATAGCCCTGTTGAACGAGGGATGCGGGGATGGAGGCAGCAGCGTCGGCGGAACGAGGATATCTGGCGCAGGCATCGTGGACATGCATCCCGGAATCCCTGGATTCCGCGTTTATGACGCGCCGATATGAAGGCAGGGGCGTCCGGCAGGCTGCGAAATTGACGCTTGCAACGTTGAATCTTTCCAAAGTTTCTTGAACTCCGCACCTCGCCGCGCCCGGCGGCGGGTACGAAGTGTCCAATGAAGCGGGATATCAAAATGTAACATTACCGGATTGCGGATTGATTCCACTATATCCCCGAACATTGCCATGCCGGATGCGGGCAGCTCGAATACTTAGCAATGTGATGACCAGCCTTGGCGCCGTCGGGTGCTGCTGGTTACCATGCATCTCCGAACCCTGACATGCGTGGATGCGGGCAGTTCGAATACCGAACAATGGGATGACCAGCCTTGGCGCTGTCGGTGCAGTTGGTTTCCTTGCATCCCAGACCCTGATATGCCGGGATGCGGGCGGCACGAATGCTTAGCATTTGATGACCAGCTTTGGCGCCGTCGGGTGCAGTTGGTTACCTTGCATTCCCGAACCATGAAACGCAGAATCACGGACGCATTTTACCGCCATCGCACCGGACCCCGTACACCCATATCCGCAAACCTCGCGCCTCCCAACAGACCGCCGCATGATTCTTGCCGCCGAATCCCATATAACCGTCCGTCACACCGTGATTTTATGTCAGAAATATGACACAATTATTTAGTTTTGTCGAATTGCCGTCACGGTGATTATGGTGATTTTGCCGGGGGTAGAATTCCCGCATCAGGAGGGATAACGTATGTCCATC
>DATHTQ010000134.1:0-1874 GCA_035463055.1 Candidatus Limnocylindria bacterium | reverse complement strand
CGCGGTCCTGGCGCGGGGAAAACCTGCGGCTGTTCCTGTTCCACTTCCTGTGCCTGGCGTTCTTCGCGGCGGGCGTCGCCGTGACCGCGGCGAGCGCGGAGTGGCTCCAGGGCCGCCATTCCCTGGACGCCATCGAGCTGGCGGCCTTCTGCTACCTGCTGGCCGGCGCGGGGACCTTCGCGCGCGGGCTGCTGGCGCGGCGGGCGGCGGCGTGAGGGTGGGGGTTCGGCATAGGCGGGATTTTTGTCTATGAAGACAAGCCTGCGCCGGAGCGGGGGAATGCCCCGGAGCGCAGGATAACGCCATACAATATTGGCGTTGCCTCCCCATGATGGATATTGATATGCCTTTCCCAAGCCTTGCAAGGACGGAGGGCTGACGCACCACGGCTGTCACATTGCCAGGCGCCGTATGACTTATTTTATCCGCCTTACCCAACCTTGCAGGAAAGCTGCTGACGGGCACCGGCTATCATATTTCCTGGCGCTGATGCAACGGGCGGATTGCCGGGCGCCGCACCGCGGACGGATATTTCCATGGATTGGGTGCCGGGACGGCGCGGAAGGGCGCTGCCGGAGGCGCCGCCGCGGAAATTTTGTATTTTATTTGGATTATGCCACCGTTTTTGCTATCATGTATATACAAATCCGCATATCCATGATATTACCTTAATGACAGTATATTATGATGTAATGCGGACGTTATTGCGAACTGCGCGCAAGGAAGGCGAAGGAACGAATGGAATACGGCATCGGCCTCCTGGAGGACCTGCGCGGGAAGATCGACCGCGCCATCCCCACCCCCATCTACTACCAGCTCAAGCTGCTCATCAAGGAGAAGATCGACGGCGGGCTGCTCAACAACGGCGACATGCTGCCCACCGAGGAGAGCCTGAGCGCCGCGCTGGGCATCAGCCGGCCGACGGTGCGCCAGGGGATGCAGGAGCTGGTCACCGAGGGCTACCTCTCGCGCCAGAAGGGCAAGGGCACCTTCGTGACGCGCCAGAAGATCGAGGTCAACTACGTCGCCAAGCACGAGCGGTTCTACGAGACCGTCCGCAAGAACGGCTTCGTGCCCTCCGCGCGCGTGCTGGAGTTCGGGGTCGTGCCCGCCGTCCCGCAGGTCAACGAGATATTGCAGATCGGCGCGGACGAGGAGCTGTACGTCCTGCGCCGCCTGTTCCTGGGCAACGACTCGCCGATGATGTTCAGCGTGTCCTACACCCAGGCGTCGCGCTTCCCGGGGCTTCTGCAGTACGAGTTCACGAAGCAGTCGCTGTACGCGACGCTGCGGGACGTGTACCGCACCCCCGTGGCGGGCATCCGCCGCGAGGTGGGCTGCGCCAACGCGGACCGCGCCGAGGCGGAGCTGCTGGGCGTCAGCAAGGGCCGCGCCATCTTCATCGTGGACAACCTCGGCCTGGACGCCGCGGGCCGGCCGGTGGAGTACTCGGTGTCCTACTACCGCAGCGAGGTCATCAAGTTCACGCATTACATGAAGTATTGAGGGCGCACCGGGAACCACCTGCGGATGCGGACCCCTCAAGTTGATTCGTAATGTGCAAGGAAACGGCCGCCGGGAAGCATGTTCCCCGGCGGCCGTTCCTTTTGGGCGTCCCTGCCGCCCCGGACTCCCGCTCGTCAAGGCGGTATCCGGGGGATTTCAATGTACCGGCGGGGGATATACGTACCGCCGGACGACCGCCTGCCTGCCGTGGTATGGCGCGGCGCCCTCGGACACGAAGGTGAACCCGCACTTCTCCAGCACGCGGCGGGAGGCGGCGTTTCCCGCGTCGCAGATGCCGTGCACCCCGTCGATGCCCAGGCGCCGCAGGATAACAGGCAGGAAGGCAGCGACGGCCTCCGCGGCATACC
>DATHTQ010000133.1:0-2721 GCA_035463055.1 Candidatus Limnocylindria bacterium | reverse complement strand
GCGGCTGCGGGGCGCGGAGTCCGCACCCTGGTTGAGCTGCATATGCTGGGGCGCGGTGGACTGGATGGGCGCGTACCCCTGCCGCGCTTGCTGGGGCGCGGGCTGCGGTGCGGCCTGGGGGGCGGCCTGGGGGGCGGCCTGGGGGGCGGCATAGGGGGACTGCGCGGCGTATGCGGCATCCGCGCCCTGATACCCCTGGGGGGCGTACTGGCCGGGCTGGGGGACGGGGGCGTAATGCTGCGTGTACTGCTGGGCGTACTGCTGCGGCGCATAGCCGGCGGCGTTCTGCGCGGGGGGATAATTGCCCTGCTGGGGATAGCCGGGCTGGGCATAGCCGTTTTGCGCCTGCTGCGGCGCATAGGCGTTTTGCGCATACTGGGCGTAGGGCGCGCTGTACCCCGCCTGGGTGCCGGCATACTCGGGCTGGGCGTCGGCGCCGGGGGCGTCGCCGCCATAGAAGAAGCTGTTGTCCCGGCTGAACACCTGCTTTACCTTATCGGCCGCCCGGCCCAGCGCGTCGCGCAAATCCATCCATATCCTCCAAGGGCTTTGTGCTGAAAGGTGCAAACGACGTGATTATAGCGACTCGTCCGCCGCGGCGCAAGTTTTGGCCAAAAACCTCAGAAAAGGCGCACCACGAGCCCCTCGTACAGGTGCCCCGGGTTGACCGGGACCACGTGGGCCTGGGTCGCGTCCGCGCTGACCACCTCGACGGGCACCAGGTAGGGCCCCTCCCGGTACTGCACGACCACGCCGATGACGCCGTCCTGGTTGATGACCGCCGACGCCGGCACCGCGTAGGTGATGACCGACTTCGACAGCTGCACCCTTGCCTGGCGCACGTAGAGCACGGGCTCGACCGCGGAGCTCGCCGTCAGGCGCACCAGCATCTCGCCGCCCGCCTTGGTAACGGAGTCCACCTTGACGCGCACCGTCGTGCTGTCGAAGCTCTCGATGAGCATGCGGTACTCATCGCCCACGACCGGGTTCCACCCGAAGTCGTCGGCCAGCAGGAGCACGCCCCAGCTGTACTGGCGCACGAGGCGGAAGATGTCCATCTCGTCCTTCTGCCGTTCCGACCCCCCGGGCACCTTCCCGGCGATCATGTCGCGCACCTGCCGCGGGCTGTACCCCACATAGGCGGTGGGGTTCAGCACGGTCTCGAACCCGTCGGTGTAGAAGCTCACGATGCCGTTGTCGCTGGCGGCGAACTGCTTGGTCCATGTCTGGATGCGCTGCAGCTGGCTGTTCTCGTTGTCGTACAGCCTCGTGAGTTTTGTATCCTCGATGTATTTCTGCTTGAGGTAGGAGTGGCGCGCGGTGATGGCGTCCTTGAGGAGCTGCTCCTGGTTGAGCAGGTTCCCCTGCTCGCCGCGCACCAGGGTCTGGGTCTCCCGCGCGCGCTCGTTGACCAGCGTCTCCAGACGCATGAGCTGGCTGTCGGGCATGATGGATGCCGCCAGCAGCACCTTGTGGTAGTCCTTGATCTGCTCGCGGTAGCTCTGCAGGCGCTCGACCTCGCGGGCGGAGAAGCCCGAGGTGAACACGGTGCAAACCGGCTCGCCGCGCGTCACCGCCTGGCCTTCCTTGGCGACGAACCGGACGTCTGCGACGTTCTGCTGGCGGAAGACCGTCTCGTCGCGCACGATGAGCGCCTGGCCCGAGAAGGTGGTGCCTCGCTCGGAAATGGTGACCACCGCGGTCGGGGTCTCCTGGCGCGCGGCGAATACGCGCGCCGCGGCATAGGCGAGCACGAGCACCAGGGCGGCCAGGCCCACCATCAGCCACGCCAGCCCGCCCCTGCGGCGCCGGGGAGCGCGGTAAACCACGCGGTCGTCCGGCGCCTCGCCCATGGGGCCGGAAGGCGCGGGCTGTTCCTCCCTCGTGTATACGGGACCGCCATATGGCGGCGGGGGCGCGGCAAAGCCGCCCTCGCGGGGCGGCGATTGCCTGGGAACATGCAGCGGGGTGAAGAAGCCGTCCGGGTCCGGCGGTGCCCCTGCGGGAGGCTGGGCGGAGGGCCCCGCGCCGGGCTGCGCCTGGGTCCAGGGCTGGCTCCACGGCTGGCCCTGGGGCGCGAAGCGCGGGTCCGGCCCGCCGTCCTGCGTCATCCCTGCCCTCCTCCCGAATGGAAACGTTACGCACAAGAATACAATGGAAGCGCCTTCGTGTAAAGCGCGCGCTGCTTATGATGAGCCGAGGCGGTTACTCGCCGTCCGCGCCCTCGCGCCAGAACTCGTAGAAGTCCGTCACCTCGCCGGTCTTCGCGTCCAGCGCGACGGTGTACCCGGTGGGCGCGTCCGGCTGCGCGTCCGCCGCGGCTTTGGGGAACAGGTGGACCTGCCAGGCGCGCTGGTCGAAGACAGTGAAATACAGCTCCGTGCGGCTCGCTTCCGCCTGCGCGGCGTCCAGCACGCCCCGGTCCGTGAGGTTTTCCTTCGCTAGGGCGACGGCCTCGTCGGCAGTCAACTCGCCCGCCTCGGGCAGGCCGTAGGACTCCGGGTCCCATTCCGCCTTCTGCTCCAGCGTCCACTGCCCGAACGGCCCCCGCTCGCGGACGAGCGTGTCGAACTCCAGCATCCCCTCGCCCCAGGCGACTTCCAGGGCGTAGTCCTCCGCGGCGGTGGTGAACATGGGCTCGCCCCCGGGCAGGAGCATTGCCGCCATGAACCACACCTCGGCTTCCGCGGTGTAGGGCTTGATGATGCGCACCAGCCACCA
>DATHTQ010000132.1:0-17969 GCA_035463055.1 Candidatus Limnocylindria bacterium | reverse complement strand
ATTTTTCTTTCAACTTCACTCATCACTGTGAAATCCTTTCATGTAGTCTGCCCCCGGTCCTCGCGCGCTGGCGAGTAGGCAAAACCATCCCTTTGGGCAATCTCCCTCACCGCACGACGGAGTGGCTGTAGATATAGAACTCTTCCTGGCTTGGCCGGTACGCCTTCGCTTTCGGGGGGAAACCCTCGTCGAAGCGCTCGGCCTCGCGCTCGTCGATGTCCAGCGCGGGGCTCTCCCGGTACACCCATTTCCGCCCGTCCAGGGCGCCCGGCGCCAGTTCCCGGGCCATCATGGCCGTCGGGCAGGTGCCGTCCTCCAGGGAGATATTATACTTCCTGCAGCTCTTGAAGCCGCGGCCGACGTAATTGCCCGGGTTCCCGAAAATCACGACGGCGTCGAATCCCAGCGCGGCCGCCCGCTCGAACGAATCCTCGATGAGCCGCCTGCCGTACCCCTTCCTCTGGTACGCGGGCAGGACGCTGACCGGGCCGAACGTGAGGATGCCCTTGGCGTTCCCGGCTTCGTCGGTCAAGGTCGCCTTCGTGTACATGATGTTGCCGACGACCTGCCCGTCCGCCTCGACGACCAGGTCCAGCTCCGGCACGAAGTCCTCGTGGGAGCGCATGACGTGGGCCAGGTAATGCTCGACGCACCCCAGCGCGTGCAGGTTCCAGAACGCCTCCCGCGTGATTTCCTCCCCGCGCCTGTGGTCCCTTTCTTCCTCCCGCCGGATCAGGGCCGCCTCGTTCATTGGGTACTACCTCCGTCTTCCTGGCCCCGCCGGGGCGCGCTGCAGTACAGCATGGGCCCTCCCCGCGGCTGCCTTCCCTGTGAACGGCCCGCTTGCCTGGAGCACACCGGGAGTATAGTGCGGCAAGCGCCGCGCCGCAAGGAAACCCCGTATGCGGCTTCCATGCATCTGCGTGTGCCAATCATCATAGCAAGGACGCCGGCCAGTAGTTGGCTGGCGCCTTTCGTTTATTCACAATTGGGTTGGCATATAGGGATTTGCGAGAGGGAGGGTTACGCGGTCCTGTCCGTGAGGGGAGCCCACGGCCCCGTGCCGCTCAGGCGCCGGCCAGCTCCTTCTCCGCCAGCGCCAGCGCCTCCTCCATGGTCTGGTCCATGTTGAGGTACTTGTACGAGCCCAGCCGCCCGCCGAACACGATGCCCTCCTCTTGCCGCACCAGTTCATGGTACTTGAGGAACAGGGCGTCGTTGCGCTCGTTGTTCATCGGGTAGTACGCCTCGACGCCGCTCTGCCAGCTGGCGGGATACTCCTTCGTGACCACGGTTTTCGGGCGGGCGGCGTCGCCGGTGTGGCTGCCCGGGTCGAAGTGCTTGTGCTCGATGATGCGGGTATAGGGGACGTCGGCCTCGGTGTAGTTCACGACCGCATTGCCCTGGTAGTTCTCCACGTCCAGCACCGTCGTCTCGAACTTGAGCGACCTGTACTCCAGCGGGCCGAAGCGGTTGCCGAAGTACTGGTCGATCATGCCGGTGTAGATGACCTTCCCCGCCAGGCCGCGCAGCTCGTCCCGGTGCTGGGTGTAGTCCACGCCCAGGCGGACCTCGACGCCCTCCAGCAGCTTCTGGGCGATCTGGGTGTAGCCGCCGATGGGGATGCCTTGGAACCTGTCGTTGAAATAGTTGTTATCGTAGGTGAACCGCACCGGCAGCCGCTTGATGAGGAAGGCGGGCAGCTCGTCGCAGGGCTTGCCCCACTGCTTGGCCGTGTAGCCCTTCACCAGCTTCTCGTAGATGTCCCGTCCCACCGACGCCAGCGCGTGCTCCTCAAGGTTGCGCGGGGATACGATGCCGGCCTCCTTCACCTGCCGGTCGATCTCCCTCCTCGCCTCCTCCGGCGTGCTGGTGCCCCACATCTGGTAGAACGTGTTCATGTTGAACGGCAGGTTGTACACCTCGCCCTTGTACACCGCGATGGGGGAGTTGGTGTAGCGGTTGAAGGTCGCGAACCGGTTGACGAACGCCCAGACCTGGGCGTTGTTCGTATGGAAGATGTGGGCCCCGTACCTGTGGACCTGGATGCCCTCGACCTCCTCCGTATACACGTTCCCCGCGATATGGGGGCGCCGCTCGACCACGAGGACGGACCTTCCCGCCTCCCGGGCCTCGTGCGCGAACGTCGCGCCGAACAGGCCCGCGCCTACCACCAGGTAATCGTACCGCACCGAAGTGTTCCTTCTTTCTCCGTTTTCATACTCCGGGGGCTGCCTGTGCCGCTGCGCCGATTCACGCGATGCCGGCCCGCCGCCGCTTCACCCCGCCGCGCCTCGCCGGGGGTATGGCCTGCAATGCCCCATCCCATGAGGGACAGGGCTGCGGACTATACAGGCTGCCGGAACGTTGTTTTGGCGGCTCGCTGTCCAGTATACCCCGGCGGGATGGGGTTTTTTTCGGATATACACCGGCGCACGCCCCTTTCGGCTCCACCACCGGAACCCCGTCAGGGAGGCTCGGGATACAGGCCATGCCAGGGTTCCGGTCCCAAAGCCGAGAGGGCCCTTGCCTGGCGTACGGCGGCGGGATGATTCCCTCAAGCGCCGCGATGCTACATCCCGGGGGACTGGGGGAGAACGCGGGATGGACAAATTGTAGTTTATAAAACAAATAAGAATAGAATATTGAATAAACTACACAATGTAAAAAATGGAAACAAAGTAAGTTTAATATGAGTAAAATTTGGATAGACTGCATGCAGAGGAAGATGGTTTCTGTGTGCATATCGCTTGGGTGTCCGGCAAAAAAACAGCTTCGGGCCAAACCTTGCGGCGGTATCGCACGCGGACGGAATCCCTTGATGCAAATCCGCACTGCACGGCATCCGCAGTTCCTGCATGAAAAGGGGTGATGAACGGCAAGCGAAGCGGGACCGCGCAGCCGCGCCGCGCGAAAAACCGCGGCGGAAAACGGACAGCCTCACGCGGGACATCCACAGGCCCCACACCAAAACAGAATAGGAAATAGGAGATGGATTGCCATGAAGAAAAACTTCGCTTCCCTGTTCCTCGTCCTGGCGCTGGTCTTCGGCGCCTTCGCGGCCCCGGCCATGGCCGCAGCCACGGGCATCCCGCTGCACCAGGGCACGGGGCCCTTTGACTGGAAAGACTACCTCTCGGGCGGGTTCGAAACCGGCGCGAACATCCAGGGCACCGGGAACATCTTCTGGCACTTCGTCAACCCCGACAAGCTTGGCGGCTACGCCAACATCACCTTCAGGAAACCGGGCGGCACCTACACCTTCCGCAACGTCCTGCCCTACAAGGCAGGCCAGCACTTCGGGGTCGTCACCCTGCCGTCCTGGCAGCTGATGGGCGCGGAGTACTTCCCGGCAGGGGCGATCCCCAAAAACGGCACGAGGTTCAACCTCAGCCACACCGCCAGCAACCTCGGCTCGCTGCGGGTGAAGGCGGACGTCACGAAGGAGCACGAGGAGGTGACATGGCAGAAATTCTACAAGCGCACCGTGCAGGATTTCTACGTGCGCGACGTGCAGTGCTTCTGGGAGCGCGACGTGCAGTGCTTCTACAAGCGCACCGTGCAGGATTTCTACGCGCGCAGCGTGCAGTGCTTCCTGGAGCGCGACGTGCAGGACTTCTACCAGCGGGAATACTGCGACCGGTACCAGCCGGTGTTCGAGAAGAAGGTCTCGCGCATTGACGATACGCTGGTCAGCGCCCCCGGCACGGCCTGGAACAACGGCCACACCTACCGGACGGCGGAGGTCGGGAAGAGCTACACCGTCCCCATCGTCACCAACAGGAACTACGAGCCGACCGGCTTCTCCTACAAGCTCAGCGTCGGCGCGGACAGCCTGACCGTGACCCTTGGCAGCGGGCTCCTCTCCGCCTCGGTCGCGGTGAAGGTGTTCAGCACCCCGCCCGACCAGGCCCCTCCCGGCGCGCACACGCTGCTGGGACCCGGCGGCTCCGTGACGGCAGCCCTTCCGGAAGGCCATGGCGACACCGTCTACGTGTACGTGCACTTCGCCGGCATCAGCTGGTACACGACGGGCGACTACGAGTTTGTCGAGTGGCGCTTCAAGGACACCGTCTTTGGGGACCATGCGCTGGTCAGGACGGATACCGGCGAGTACAGGCTGGTCAGGACCGAAACCGGGGAATACAAGCTGGTCAGGACCGTCATCGGTGATTACAGGCTGGTCAAAACCGTCATCGGCGATTACAGGCTGGCCAGGACCGTCATCGGCGACTACAGGCTGGTCAGGACCGTAACCGGCATTTACGTCCTGAAGGAGACCAGGGAAATTTCGAGGCAGACCATCCAGGATCCCTACGACGCGGAGTTCGACCTGGTCGTGAGGAACGCGGCGGACGAAGTCGTCTTCTCCGGCAAGATCGCCAACAAGGGCGAGGTCTTCATCCCCCACCTGCTGCCGGGCGTCTACACCGCGACGCTCAACGGCGCGGACATCACCCAGCAGGTCAAGTCCGCGGCCGTCGTCCTCTGGAAGACCTCCGAAATCGTGTTTGACGGCATCAAGGTCATCGGCGGCCGGGTCAACGTCTACCTCGACCCGGTCAAGACGGACTACAAACTGCCTGACGTCCGGACGAACTACAAGCTGCCCGACGTCCGGACGGACAACAGGCTTCCCGACGTCAAAATGGACTACAAGCTGCCTGACGTCAGGACGGACTGCAAGCTGCCCGACGTCAAGGCGGACAACAGGCTCCCCGACGTCTATCTCGACGACCTGAAGCTGCCCGACGTGCGTCTGGGCGACGAAACCGACCCGTACGGGGAGTGGGCCATCCGGCTCAACTGAACAGCTGTACTGATTCCGCAAGGGGAGAGGGCGCCGGCGCGCCCTCTCCTGCGTCATTCGCCTAGTACCAGAAAACGTATAATAAAAAGGCGCGGGTGTTTATCCCGGCCCGGCGGCATGGGGTGCGGCTGCGGGGAAAAGCGGCGCGGGGCCTTGTACGCACGAAGGATGGGAGGGATGGGGCGGCAGGCAGCCGGGCCGCACGGCCCCGGACGAAGCGCACGCGCGGAATGGCCGGCCGTTTCCGCGCAGGCCTTACGGGCTTCCGGGCCGCTTACGCTTTTCCGTAAGGCTTCACCGGGCTCCTTCTCCTTTTGCCGAAGCGGTCATACAGCGGGACGGCCACCAGGAGCATCTGCGCCATGTAGGCCAGTCCGCACGCCAGGCCCAATGCCTTGCCGCGGTTGTTCACGAAGGTGCTGGCTGTCAGCAGGATGACGGCCAGCAGCCCGACAGGGAAATGGATGATATACAGGGTGTAGTGCCATCCTTTGGCATATTGCCTGAGGTCCGGGAGCAAAAGCCACCGCCGGAACCCCACGCGCCGCATGCGGCAGTATTTCACCGAGTCCCTTTTCCTGCGCTCCATGATGTCATGGCCGATCATGCTTCTGTACACCATGACCGAGAACGCGTACACCGCGCAAGCAAGGACCAGGCAGACCACGGCCCCGAATACCTGGTATCCCATCCGCTCATGCATCTCCCGTATGCCGCCCTTCCGGCAGGATACCGCCGTGCCGCCGATACTGCCGGAAGGCTGCAGGGGCGGCCTTTATTCCTGGGTAAGCCTACTGGGCGTTCTGCGGTTCGAAGAAGAAAGCCTCGAGCCGGTCCTCGTCAAGCCCCAGAATCGCGGTCCGGTCAGGGAAAAAGTTGTTTTGGCAAGACAATACATTGAGCGCGGGATTTTGGCGCAAATCCAGCGCCGTCAACAGGTTCCAATCGCAGTATAGGTCAGCCAGTTCGGGATTCCGGCTCACGTCCAGCGACGTCAGTTGATTATCGGCGCAGTCAAGGTCAGCCAGTTCGGGATTCCGGCTCACATCAAGCTCCGTCAGTTGATTGCCGCCGCAGTAGAGGTTTACCAGTTTTGGATTTTGGCTCACGTCCAGCTCTGTCAGTTGATTGTTGTGGCAGTACAGGGATTTCAGCGCGGGATTCCCGCTCACGTCCAGCAGCGTCAGTTCGTTTTGGTAGAGTTCAAGTGTTTCAAGCGCCGGATTACGGCTCACATCCAGTGTTGTCAGCTCATTTTCATTACATATAAGTTCTTTCAATAGTGGGCAACCGCTCACGTTCAGCGAAGTCAGCCCCGTAATACTGCAATCGAGATACGTCAGCTGGGTATTGCGGCTCACATCCAGTTCTTCAATGTTCGTGGCTCCGCAGTCCAGCATGCGCAGCGCGGTGAAATGCCCGATGCCCGTCAAGTCCCCGATGTTCAGGGCGAACAGGTTCAGCTCCGTTATCCCCGCCACGTCGCCCGCCAGGATGTCCCCCTGCGGCTTCCCGGTCAGCATCCTCACCGCCGCCTCGAAGGCATCATCGGGGAAATGGATGACCGTGTCGCCGGGCGCGCCCGGCGGCGGTGCCCCGGCACCCGGGACAACCGCCGGGGCGGCAGCGGCGGGCAGCGCGCGGCTTGCGGCGCCCGGAAGCGCAAGCAGCAGCATTGCGGCCAGCAGGAGGGCAGCCAGGCGACCGTTCATTGCACACCTCACCCCGTCACGGCGGGCTCCGTCGCATCGATGCCATATCAACGCGCGCCCGCGGCGCAACCTTCCCGGGGAACCGCTGCATGGCCAGACAATGTTCCTGTGCCGCGCCGCGGCGTCAGGCATCCTTTCGTCCTTCCCTTGGCGCATAGTCGTCGTAGATGCGGTTCCTCGCCGCGCGCTCATTTGGGCTGAGCCTGTCCGCCCCCGCGATGTCGTAGGCCCCGAACGTGTCGTACAGGCGGGACAGCGGGTCGACCTCGACGTAGGTCACCCACGGCAGCCAGTGGTAGTGGCTGGCGAACGTCTGGGCCGCGAAATGGCCGCCCTCGTGGGAGAGGCCGGGGAGCGCGTACCCGAACGCGCCGTCCACGTCGTTGGCATGGCGCGTGTTGTTGTGGATGAACTCCGCGTAGTCGCGGTAGTGCGCGTCGCCGGTGATGACGTAGAGCCGGTAGTACACGTAGGCGCAGGCCGCCATGTACATGTCCCCGCCACCGCCGCCCAGGGTGACCGGACTCTGCCCGCTGACGGGGTTTTTGGTGAACGGGTGGTTGGGCCAGGGGACCCGCACCGGGAACGACCAGGCGTAGGTCCACGTCTCCGTATAGTCCGCCGCGCCGATCAGGGCGTCCAGCCATTTTTGCCCGCCCGTGAGGTCGTACAGCGACAGGAAGCCGAACATCGCGTAGATGCCGGACTCGTTGTCCATGATGTCGGAGTTGTCGCAGGTGGACCCCCGGTATTCCATGCGCCCGAAGGTGTTCTCGTACGACCACTCGCCCGCGCGCAGCGCGGCGCGCCGGTACGCCTCCTCCCCCGTGACGAGGAAGAGCTGGACGAGGAACCGCACCACGCTGATGGTGTTGGCCTTGCTGTCCATGCGCATGGAGCCGTCCTCGGTGTTGTAGGCGCGGTACCAGCTCCCGTCATCGTTCTGGATGCGGACGAGCCAGTCCGCGGCTTTGCGGCAGAAGTCCAGCCACGCGGGCCTGTCCTCGCCCTTCTTCCTCAGGTACACCCAGGCGTCCAGGATGTTTTCCAGCCCGTCGGCGATCATCCGCGTCCAGAACGGCATCGGCTCGAACCCGTCGATGGTGGGGTTGTAGCAGACCTGCGGCGCGCCCAGGTCCGTCATCGCCGTGCGCACCCAGAAGTCGACGACGTTCAGGCCCTTTTGGTAGGACTCGGGGCGGTTTTCCATGTCGCCGTAGCGGATGAGCTGGTAGCCGATGCCGGGCTGCTGCCCCACGAAACCGAACTGGAACGACACGCTGGACACGTCCATCTGCGGCAGCTGGCAGGAGAACGGCAAACCCCACGAGTCGCCGTACTGCCGCGTCAGCGTGGTGAGGGACTCCATGCAGTTGCGGTACTGCAGTTCCTGGTCCACGGCGTACACGGGGTCCTTCAGGCGCGCGTACGCCGTGCGCCAGACGTCGCGCATCATCGGGTAGAACCCGCCGTACTGCCCGAAGTGGGCCGCCACCGCGAAGGTGTGGGTGAAGCCTTCTTCCATGGGGTGGTACATGCGGGTCATCGTCTTGGTGTGCATCATGTAGTCCACGTTGTAGCCCCGGTCCGTGCGGGGCAGCTGCCCGTCCACGCCGGGGTAGACGTAGTCGATGCTCAGCCCGTCGCGCTTCGTGGGAATCTCTTTGCGCAGCGGGAAGCCGTAGTAGAGGTAGTTGAGCGTCCGGCTCTCGGGCTTGCTGAGGCCGATGGAGCCGATGGTGAATTTCCGGTCCACGATGTGCTCGGACTGGACGAAGTCGTGGTCGCGCATGCCCACGTCCGCCGCCCAGCGCGAAAGCGCCGCCGTCTCGCCCGTGGCGCGGTGCTGCGCGGCGAACACGGGCAGCGTGTAGTTGACCTCCCTGCGCCAGAAATACTCGCAGTCCTTGTCGAAGCCCATCACGTGGGGCTTCGCGTACTCGTTCTGCCGGTACCAGTTCGCGGGGGCGAAGACGTCGTAATCGCGCACCTCGTCCGACGCGGCCAGCACGAACGCGATTTTCGTGGCGAAGCCGTAGTCGTCCACGTTCCTCAAGACCGTGACGGTCCTTTCCACCTTGAAGCCCGTCCCCGCCGCCTCGTAGACGTCGCGGAAGCCCAGCTCCGCGCCCGTGGGCGCGCGCAGGACGCCTTCGCAGACGGCCCCGCCGCCCTCTTCGCCGACGCTGTCGTACGGCGCGTCGTAGAACTCCGTGATGGAAAGCGCCGTCTTGATGAAGGCGTACATCGGCCGCCGGTTGAAGTACAGCGCCTTGCCTTCGCGCAGCACCTCCACGCCGCCGTCCCCGAACCGCATCACGTAATCGCCCGAACGGATGTCCATATGGCCCTCCCTGTGCTGTTGATGGCGGGTTTCCCCATGAGAAAGCGCCCCCCGGGGGCGCGGGCGGGCCGGGCTCAGCCGGCCTGGATCTCGACGGACGCGATGGCGCAGGGCGGCAGGGTGACGGACACGGCGCCGTCCCGCAGCGCGGCGTCCAGCGGGACAACCGCGACGCGGTCCGGCTGCGCGAACGTGTTGTGGTCCGCGGGCCTGCCGCGCATCACCCTGCCCCGCGCGGAGAGGGGCCTCGCGCCCAGGAGTTCGATGGCGACGTCCGCTTCCTTCTCCGCCGAGAGGTTGACCAGCGACACGGTCAGCGTGTCCCCCTTCATGGACGCGGACAGGTCCGCGCGCGGGATGCCCGCCCGGGCCTCCCGCGGCGCCCCCTCCCACGCGGCGGGGACGAAGTCCGCGTCCTGGTGTCCCTGCAGCAGGTCGAACACGTGGTAGGTCGGGGTCTTCACCATCTTCTCCCCCTCGGTGAGGAGGATGGCCTGCAGGACGTTGACGGTCTGCGCGAGGTTGGCGATGCGGATGCGGTCCGCATGGCGGTGGAACATGTGCAGCATCAGGACCGCGCACAGGGCGGAGCGCATCGTGTTCTGCTGGTAGAGGAAGCCGGGGGGCGTCCCGGGCTCGTTGTCCACCCAGATGCCCCACTCGTCCACCGCCATCGCGACGCGCTTCTCGGGGTCGTATCGGTCCATGATGTCCAGGTTGCGCCGGAACAGCGGCTCCTTGGCCAGGGTGTTGGCGGCGGTCTGGTACCAGCTCTCGTCGGAGAAGCCCACGCCCGCGGACTCCGCCCCCGGCTTGACGTAGCAGTGCAGGGACAGGCCGCCCAGAAGGCGCAGGGGGATGTCCCGCATCAGGGTCTCCGTCCAGGCGAAGTTCTCCGCGTTCTCGCCGCCCGCGATCTTCATGATGCCGGGCATCTGCCACCAGTTCGCCTTGCCCATGTTGGGGTAGTCCCGCACGTAGGTCGCGTAGCGGCGGTACTCCTGGGCGTACTGCGTTGCGGACATGAACCCGCCGCAGCCCCAGTTCTCGGTCCCCACGCCGAACATCTTGATGGTCCACGGCTTGTCCCGCCCGTTTTGGCGGCGCAGCTGCGCCATGGGCGAGGCGCGGTCGTCGGTGAGGTACTCGACCCAGTCGCGCATCTCGCGCACGGTGCCGCTGCCCACGTTGCCGCAGATGTAGGGCTCGCAGCCCACCTGCTCGCACAGGTCCATGAACTCGTGGGTGCCGAAGTGGTTGTCCTCCACCACGCCGCCCCAGTGGACGTTGACCATGGGCACGCGCCGCTCCTTCGGGCCGATGCCGTCCATCCAGTGGTACTCGTCCGCGAAGCAGCCGCCCGGCCAGCGGATGTTGGGGACCCGGATGGCCCGCATCGCCTCCACGATGTCGGTGCGGATGCCGCGCACGTTGGGGATGGGGGAGTCCTCGCCCGCCCAGTACCCGCCGTAGATGCACCTGCCCAGGTGCTCCGAGAAGTGCCCGTACACGTGCCGGTCGATCCTGGGGCCCTTTTTCCGCACGTCGACAGCCGCCCGCATCGCGCCCATGTGTGCCGCTCCTGTACTTGATATGCCTTTATGCCTTGATGGCCCCGATCATGATGCCCTTGACGAAATACTTCTGCAGGAAGGGGAACACGCACATGATGGGGAACATGGTGACCACGATGGTCGCGGTCTGGATGCCCTCGGTGAACCTGGGGATGCGCGGCCCCGCGATGGACATCGAGTTGACGATGACCGAGTCCATGACGATGGTGCGCAGCACGAGCTGCAGGGGGATGAGGTCGTTGCGCCGCAGGAACACCATCGCGTTGAACCACTCGTTCCAGCGGTCCACCGCGTAGAACAGCAGGATGGTCGCGATGATGGGCTTGGACAGGGGCAGGATGATGCGGAAGAGGATGCGCAGTTCGTCCGCGCCGTCGATCTTCGCCGACTCGATGAGCGACTCGGGCAGCGTGGTCATGTAGGTGCGCATGACGATTCAGTAGAACGTGTTGACCCCGTAGGCGAGGATGACGGACCAGATGCTCTTGGTCAGGCCCAGCTGCAGCATCAGCAGGTACATCGGGACGATGCCGCCGTTGAACAGCATCGTGAGCAGCACCGCGTAGAAGATGAACTTCGCGCCGGGGAAGTTGAGGCGCGTCAGGCCGTAGGCGAGGCTGGTGGTCAGCAGCAGGTTCAGCGGCACGCCCAGCAGCAGGATGAGCCCGGTCGTCTTGTAGCCGATGAGGATGCGGGGGTCCTGGAACAGGCGGTAGTAGTTGTCGATGGTGGGCTGGGTCGGGAACAGCATCAGCGGGGTCTGCGATGCCTCCCGCTGCGTGGCGAGGGACGTTGCGATGACGTTGATGAAGGGGATGACGATCATCGCGGCCATCACCAGCAGGAAGGCCAGGATGATGCCGTCCATGAGCTCGAACCGGTGGCGGTAGTTCCTGCGGGGCCTTGCTTTCACGGTCGTCATGTTCCGCTCCTTTCCCCGGCCTATGCCAGCAGCCCGGACCCGCCGACGCGCCGCATGATGCGGTCGGCCAGGAACAGCAGCGTCAGGTTGATGACGGACCGGAACAGGGCCACGGCGGCGGAGAACGAGAAGTCCACCGAGCCGCGGAACGTGATGCGGTAGATGTACATGTCCAGCGTCTCGGCCACGCGGATGGTCGCGGGGTTGCTGAGGTTGAAGATCTGGTCGAACCCGCCGGACATCAGGTAGCCCGCGGCGAGGATGAACAGCACGACCATCGTGGGCTTGATGCCCGGCAGCGTGATGTACCACATCCGCTGCAGCCGGGACGAGCCGTCGATCTCCGCGGCCTCGTACTGCTCGGTGTCGATGCCCGCGATGGCGGCCATGTAGATGATGGCGCTCCACCCGGCGCTCTTCCAGATGTCGGACAGGTAGACCACGGGCAGGAAGTAGGACGGCAGCCCCAGGAAACTCACGGGCCGGGAGCCGAACACCGCGCCCGCAAGCGAGTTCACGAACCCCCGCTGCCCGAGGATGCTGATCATGATGCTGGCGACGATGACCCAGGAGAGGAAATGGGGGAACGTGAAGATGGACTGCAGGATCTTCTTGGGCCGCCCCAGGCGCACCTCGTTGATGAACAGCGCCAGGAGGATGGGGAAGGGGAACACGAACAGCAGCCTGCCGGCGTTGATCTTCAGCGTCGTGAAGATGGACTGCAGGAACGCCGGGTCGGCGAACACGTTCTCGAAGTTGTACAGGCCGATCCAGGGGCTGCCGAACAGGCCGAGCCGCGCGACGTAGCGCTTGAACGCGAGGGACAGGCCGAAGATGGGGATGTACGCGAAGATGGCGTACCACGTGAGGCCGGGCAGGACGAGGAGGTATTTCTCCCTGTGCTTGAGGATGTTCCTCCCGAGCCGCGCGAGGCGGTCACGGGCCCCGGCTTTGCGCAGGGCGGGCGGTGCGGACATGGCGGTCCCCTTTCCAGTGCGATGATGGAAGTATGCCCGGGACGGCGCGCCGCCCCGGGCATACACGTCGCTCAGTCGTCAGTCGGCTGCCGTGTCAGCGGTTCAGGGGTTGAGGTCGTTGAGCACGGGCTGGATGAGGCTCATCTGGGAATCGAGCCAGGCGTTGTAGCGCTCGACCAGGTCGGCCTCGCTCGTCGCGTTGGTCACCAGGTTGGCGTACTCGACGGGGTAGTTGATGCCCCTGGCGCGGCGCAGGTTCTCGGTGAAGTTGAGCCAGAGGTTCCAGTCCGCCTTGACGAAGGTCTCCGCGGGGCCGAACTCGTAGCGGTTCTGGTAGAGGGCGCGGGACTCGTCCCGGTACTCCTTGCCGATGTTGGGGTTGTCGAAGGCAAGGTCGTCCCAGAGGATGACGGAGCCGAGCACGTGGCCCAGGCTGGGGTACTTGCCCTCGCCCACGGCGCCGGCCAGCAGCGTGCCCGGGGGCACCAGGGAGACGATGTCGCCGTTCGCGTCGCGGTCCCAGTCAACGCCCTTGAGGCCCATCTGGGTGCCGGGATAGCCTTCGGGGCTGGAGGTGAACTCCATGAGGTCCATCCAGCGCTCGAACACCGCGTCCTCGACGTCGGGGCTGAAGCAGACCGCGCCCCAGAAGTTGATCAGGTCCCTCTGGTGGTAGTTGCCGTCCGCCCCCAGCAGGGTGGCCATCAGGAAGGCGTCGCTGTCGATGCCCGTGCGCATCTCGAAGATGGTGCGGTAGTTCTGCACGTCCGCGGTCTGGCCGCCCAGGTAGGAGACGCCGGCCGTCCCGAGGGTCTGGAACTTCTCCATGTCCTTCTCGAAGGTGAGGAGGTAGAACTCGGGGTCCAGCACGCCGGTGCTGAACGCCTGGTACCAGAGCTTGAGGCCTTCCAGGGTCTCGGGCGCGGCGGCGCCCCAGGCGTACTTGCCGTCCTCACCCTTGTAGAACGTGTTCCAGTAGGTGCTGTTGGCCTCCACGAAGAACCTGGCGGCGTTCTGCGCCGTCATGGACATCGGGGCCAGCGAGGCGCCAAGGCTGCCGGGGTCCTGCTCCTTGATGAGGCGGGCGATCTCCAGCACCTCGGGGATGGAGTAGTGGTTCTTGACTTCCTTGCCCACCGCCTCGACCCAGTCGGAGCGCATCCACAGGGACCAGTGGTTGGCGAGGGGGTCGCCGGGCAGGTTGTAGAAGAACCGCGCGCGCGGGATGAAGTAGGTCCCGCCGTAGAGCTCCTCCAGCATCGGGCCCAGGCTGGTGGTCTCGTAGACGCTCGCGACGCCGGGCCACCTGGTCTTCCAGTCGTCCGGGAGCCGCTTGAGCAGGCCCTGGGACACGAAGTTGGACGCGTCCGCGTGCGTGCCGTCGCCGTAGTTGAAGATGGCCACGTCGGTCATGTCCTGGGACATGATCCACGTGCTCAGCATGTTGTGCCAGCTGTCCCAGGGGAGGTTGGTCGGCTGGAACTCGAAGTTGAATTTGTCGACGATGAACTTGCTGTACTCGTCGCCGGTGTTGTAGTCATACCCCGCGACCACCTGGGGGCACGCGTAGGTGATGACGATGCGCTCATACTCCTTGGCGGGTTCCGCGTGGACGCCCGCCGCGAGGCCGGCGAAGAGGGTGGCAGCCAACAGCAGGCAGATGAAATGTCTCGCGCCTCTCATTGGGTTGGACCTCCTGACAGTTTTTATGCTTAAGCCCTAAGGCCAAACACCGTGCTTTCAGGAACTATGGATGCTTTGCCCAGAACGAATACCCAGCGTGAGCATACGGCATGCCCGGCCTGCTTGTCAAGGGAGAATGCCGTTTTCGGCTTGTTTTGGATAGATGGAAACATTGTTGTGCGCGGCAAACCGGAACTGGAATTTTGCGGGTGCGGGCTTCAGGTGAGGAACTCGAGCGAGCGCAGCTGGATGTGCTCCCCCGTGCCGCGGTAGGTGAGGTAGAGGGAATGCGTGCCGTCCGGGATGCGGACGTCTGCCTCCCCCGCCGCCCAGACGTTGGAGTTGCGCACCGGGATGCGGGCGAGCGCCTCGCCGTCCCAGGAGGTCTTTACCTCAAAGACGCCGTCCATGTACGCGCGCGTCCGGATGCGGACCCCGCGCACGCCCCGGCAGTCGAAATGCTTGAACCCGGCGGTCGTGCCGTCGCGGATGTCCCCGATGTAGCTCTCGCCCGGGTCCCGGTCGCTGCCGTCCTGCATGACCCGTGGCTGGCGCGGCGCGCCCGCGTACATGCTCATGCCTTCCTCCGTGAACAGGTGGCAGGCGATCCATGCGGGGTATTCGCCCCGCGCGGGCAGGGGGCCGCCGTTCAGGCCGCAGGACGTGATTTCCGCCTGGGGGATGCTGCCGTCCGGGAGGAAGGCGATGGGCTCGGCGCACGCCTGCCTGCTGAACCAGGTGCCGTTCGTGTGCCGGTGCCAGAAGATGTACCACTTGCCCTGGATTTCCACGATGCCGCCGTGGTTGTTGCCGCCGAACGCCATCACCTTGTCCGCGGGCTTGTAGGTATCTATGTGCAGGTCGCAGTTGCTGACGACGACGCCGCCGTAGCGGAACCCGCGCAACGGGTCGTCGCTGGCCGCGTAGCACAGCTCGTGCATCGCGGTGGAGGAATAGACGAGGTAATACGTGTCCCCGCGCCTGCGGATGGACGGCGCCTCGAAGAAGGCGTGTTCCTCGAACCCCGTGCCCTGCGCGTACTCCGGGCCGGGGAGGACGAACGCGGGGCCCTCCTGCACGGTGAGCATGTCGGGGCCCAGGACCGTGGCCATCGCGCCGTGGCGGCTCTTGTCCCCGGGCATGCAGAACCCGGTGTAGAGGTACGTGCGCTCCCCCTCGGTGAGGACCCCCGGGTCGAACTGCGGCTCGTCCCCGGGGCGGTCCCCCAGGCGCGTGCCGTCCGGGTAGCGCACGTACCCCAGGAATTCGTACCTCCCCGCGGGGGTATCACATACCGCGGCGGAGACGACCCTGGCGTGGTCCAGCACGTAGTACAGGTAGTACCGCCCGTCGGGGCCTTGCGTCACGTCCGGCGCGTACAGGCACATGCTGCCGTCGCGGTTCATGGGGTCGGCGTCGCGGGGGTAAATCACGCCCTCGTACCGCCAATCGCTTAAATCGTCCACCGGGGCGGACCAGCACACGTAGTCGCCCATGCAGAACACGAACCCGTTGTAGAAATCGTGCGACCCGTATACGTACACGCGGCCTTCGAACACGTAGGGCTCCGCGTCGGGGATATACTCCCACGGGGGCAGGTAGGGGTTGAACGCGACGCCTTTCATGGCATTCCCTCCGTATCCTTGCTGTGTTTTCTTATCATAGGGGCGACAGCGCGTACTCCCCGCCCGCCTGCGCGTCGAACGCGAACCCGGCGGCGGTCCTGCGGGTGGGGACTTCGCCGTTTCCGTCCGTGACCCGCATCGTTTCGCCCACGGCCTCCACCTGCCCGGCGAAGCGCGTCCGCACGCGCGCGGCGTCCAGCCGCCCGCCGCTCCACTCAAGGTCAACTTCCATTCCGCCCCGCGCGCACAGCCCGGCGGCTTTGCCGTTCTTCCACGACGGGGGCAGCGCGGGCAGGAAGTGCAGGCCCAGGTGGCTTTGCAGCAGGCACTCGGCGATGCCCGCGCCCGCGCCCATGTTGCCGTCGATCTGGAAAACGCCCACCGCGTTGAGCAGGCTGCGCGACGCGGAATCCGCGAACATCCGGTTCAGCAGCCTGCCCGTTTCGGCCCCGTCCCCCAGGCGCGCGAACAGGCAGATGAACCACGCCAGCGGCCACTGCCCGGTGCCCGCGCCGTTCTCCATCCGGAGCTCCAGCGACCTGCGCACCGCGCGCATGAGTTCCGGCGTGTCCTTCCAGTTGATGCCCGTGCCGGGGAAGCACGCGAACAGGTGCGACACGTGGCCCATGCCGGGGGTGAGCTCGGGGTATTCCTCCTGCCACTCCAGCAGCTGGCCCTTTGACCCCACCTTGTCGGGCGGGAGGCGCGGGATGATGCCCTCCCATGTGGCGCGAAGCGCCGCGTCGACCCCCAGGATGCCCGCGGCCCGGACGCACATGCGGAAGAATTCCCGCAATATCTGGCAGTCCATCGCGGGCGCGGCGCAGACGGGCGTGTCGTACCCGTCCTTCAGGATATAGCGGTTCTCGGGCGAGACCGACGGGCAGGTGACGAGCAGGCCGTCCCTTTCCACCAGGAAGTCCCCGTAGAACAGCGCCATGTCGCGCACCAGGGGGTAGGCGTGCCGCAGGAAATGCACGTCATGCGTGAACAGGAAGTGCTCCCACGCGTGCAGCGCCAGCCACGCGCCCCCGGTCACCCAGGGCATCGCCGCCATGTACCAGTCCTGCGGCGCGCAGTCGCCGTAGAAGTCGGTGTTGTGGTGGCACGCCATCCCGCGCATGCCGTACATGTCCCGCGCGGTCCTGAGCCCCCGCGGGTGCATTTTGTGCAGCAGGTCCATGAGCGGCAGGTGGAGCCCGGACAGGTTGGACGTTTCCGCCATCCAGTAGTTCATCTGGAGGTTGATGTTGACGGTGAACTTGCTGTCCCACATGGGCATGAAGTCGGCGTTCCAGATGCCCTGCAGGTTGAGCGGCGCGCTGCCCGGGCGGCTGCCGGAGACGAGGAGGTAGCGGCTGAACTGGAAGTACAGCGCCGCGAACGCGGGGTCGTCCCCGCCCCCGGCGATATGCGCCAGCCGCGCGTCCGTGTCCGCGTCCGGCTGCCCGCCCAGGTCCAGGGTGCAGCGGCCCATGAGCGCGGAAAAGTCCTCCACGTGCTCCGCCTTCAGCGCGTCGAACCCCCGGGCCTGCGCGGCGTCCAGCCGCTTGAGCACGTCGCCGCCGGGGTCGGGGGAGCGGTTGGAGGTCTCCGACGCCAGGTAAATGACCGCCTCGCCGCAGCCGCGGCAGAGCAGCTGCGACACCGCGTTGCGCAGCTCCCCGTCGCATGTGACCCGCGCGCCCGCGGTGAAGGCCACCTCCCCCTCGTGCCCGCGCAGGAGGATGGTGCCGTCGTCCCCGGCGCGCACGGAGTCCGCGTTGACCGCGCCCCACCCGCCGCTGACCATGCGCCCGGGCCTGCGGTCGTCCGGGGCCGCCGCGTCGGAGAACCGGGCGCGGTTGAGCAGGACGTCCAGGTTGATCGCCCCCGGGACGGAGGCCCGCAGGCGCAGGCACAGCACGCCGGCGGGGTGGCTGATGAACATCTCGCGCTCGTAGGCCACGCCGTCCTGCGTGTGCGCCACGCGCAGGACGCCCGTGGAGAGGTCCAGCTCCCGCTGGTAGGTTTCGCAGCCGCCGCTGTCCGGCAGCCAGCCGAAGGAGAAGGGCAGGTGGCGGTTGAGCGCGAGGTCGAGCGTGCCCAGCGGCGAATAATGCCGCATGCCGGAGGGGGTCCCCGCCATGTACTGCAGGAGCATCTCCTCGGCATGATACATGTCGCCCCCGAACACCAGCCGCCGGATCTCGGGCAGTTTGTCCTTGAGGGCGGGGTTGTCCCGCTCCATCGGGCCGCCGGACCACAGGGAGTCGTCGTTGAGCTGGATGCGCTCCACCCCGGTATGCCCGTACACCATCGCGCCCAGCCTGCCGTTGCCCA
>DATHTQ010000131.1:0-3852 GCA_035463055.1 Candidatus Limnocylindria bacterium | reverse complement strand
AGCGTCAGCCCCTGCGTCGTCAGCCCCGTGTCGGGCGACCAGTACACGTACCTCGTATTGCCTGTTAGGGTGAGCGAGTAACAGGCCGCGGCAAAAGCAAAAGGAAGCCCCGGACATCGTCCGGGGTTTTCGCATGGAATGCTGGAATCAGTGCAGCAGGCTGCCCGCGGCCTCCTGCAGTCTCCGGGCCGCCTCCTTTGCCTTCTCCTCGCTGTCGGGGTGGCTGATGCCGGTATACAGCTTGATCTTGGGCTCGGTGCCGCTGGGGCGCACGCACGCCCACGCGCCGCCCTCAAGCTCGAAGTACAGCACGTCCGACGGCGGGAAGCCCATGGGTTCGGACGCGCCGCCCTGCGTGCGCAGGCCGCTTTTGTAGTCCCGCAGCGCGAGTACCTTCAGGCCCCCGATGTCCCGCGGCGGGTCGTCCCGCAGGCGCGCCATCAGGGCAGCGATGTTCGCCGCGCCCTCCTTGCCGGGGAAGTCGAGCGACTTGACCGACTCGACGAAATAGCCGTACTTCCGGTAAATGTCCTGCAGGCGGTCGAAGATGGTCCCGCCCTCCTCCTCGCACACGCAGGCCAGCTCCGCCGCCAGAAGGGACGCGTTGACCGCGTCCTTGTCGCGCACGCGCGTGCCCGAGAGGTAGCCGAAGCTCTCCTCGAAGCCGAAGAGGAACGTGTGGGACCCGGTCTCCTCGAAGCGCTGGATGAGCTCGCCCACGAACTTGAACCCCGTGAGCACGTCGAAGAGCTTTACCCCGAACTCATCGCAGATGGCCTGCGCCAGGCGCGTGGACACGATGGACTTGACCGCGGCGCCGTCCCCCGGCAGCGTGCCCTGGCGTTTGCGCTCGGAAAGGATGTGGTGCAGCAGCAGGCAGCCGATCTGGTTGCCGGTCAGCGTGCGGAACTCCCCCTGCCCGTCGCGCAGGCAGACGCCGAGGCGGTCGCAGTCCGGGTCGGTCGCCAGCACGACCGACGCCCCGGCCTCCCGCGCCAGCTTCACGCCCAGCTCGAACACCGCCGGGTCCTCGGGGTTGGGGGCCTTGACGGTGGAAAAATCCGGGTCCGGCAGCTCCTGCTCCGGCACCACGAGCACGTGCTCGAAGCCGGCGTCTTTCAGCACCCGGCGCACCGGCAGGTTCCCGGCGCCGTGCAGCGGCGTGTAGACGATGCGAAGCGACGCCCCCCGCGCGCGCACCGCGTCGGGGCGCACCATCAGCGACAGCGCCATGCGCGCGTAGTCCCGGTCCACTTCCTCCTCGCCGATGACCTGGAGCAGGCCGCGCGCCAGCGCCTCGTCCCGCGCCATGGGCGCGCACTGCGCGTAGTCCAGCCGGCGGATCTCCTGCGTCACCCGGTCCGCGTCCTCGGGCGCGAGCTGCGCCCCGTCGGGGCCGTAGGCCTTGAACCCGTTGTACTGGGGCGGGTTGTGGCTCGCGGTGATGACGACGCCCGCGGCGGTCCCCAGGTGGCGCACCGCGAAGGACAGCACGGGCACGGGGCGCAGGCTGTCGAACAGGTATGCCTTCACCCCGCGCGCGGCCAGCACCAGCGCGGTCTGCTCCGCGAACAGGGCGCTGTTGCGGCGCGAGTCGTAGGCGACGGCGACGCCCTTCTCCTCGTTCCCGGGGATGGCCTTCAGCGACTCCGCCAGCCCCGCGGCGGCCCTTCGCACCGTGAACACGTTCATCCGGTTGATGCCCGCGCCCAGCACGCCGCGCATGCCGCCGGTGCCGAACGCGAGCTCGGTGTAGAACCGGTCCTCGATGGCTTTCCGGTCGTCCCGGATGCCTTCCAGCTCCAGGCGCAGCTCCTCGTGCCCCGCTGCCATCTCCAGCCACGCGCGGTATTGTTGCATGACGTCCACGATATGCGGCCTCCCCGTTGAGCGCTTTGGTCCCTGCGGCTATTATAGGCATCGGGGCCGCGCGCCGCAAGGAAGGGGGACCGGGATGGACAAGACCAACGCCATGCGCATGCTGGAGCGGGAGGGCATCCCCTACGAGGCGCTGGAATACCCATGCCCGGAGGGACCGCTGGACGCGCCATCGGTCGCCGCGCTGCTGGGGGAGGACCCCGCCCATGTGTTCAAGACCCTCGTGCTCATGGGCAGCGACGGGGTCCCCGCGGTGTGCGTCATTCCCGGCAGCGCGGAGCTGGACCTCAAGCGCGCCGCGGCGGCCTTCGGGGTCAAGGCCCTTCGGATGCTGCACGTGGACGAGCTGCGGCCGCTGACCGGCTACGTGCGCGGGGGCTGCTCGCCCCTGGCGATGAAGAAACGCTACCGCACCGCGCTGGACGAGTCCGCCCTCGCGCTGGACCGGGTCCTGGTGTCCGGGGGCCGCCTGGGCGCGCAGGTGCGCCTGCGCCCGGCGGACCTGGCGAAAGCAAGCGGCGCGCTGTGGGCGCGCTTGACCATGTAATGATTTTGTAATAGAATGTCGCGCAGAATGAATGCGCGCCGCCGCGTGTCGGATATTGGAGGAGAACCGCGATGAAACCTGACGCCAGGAAGGTACCGCTGACCCGACTGCTTTGCCTGCTCACGGCGCTGGCCCTGGCGCTCCCGATGACGGGCGCGCTGGCGGAGGTCACCCACGGCATCGTGACGGGTGACAAGGTGCTCTTCCGCAAGTCCCCCACCGGCAGCGATTTCTGGGACCGGCTCGACACCGGCTGGGTCGCCAAGGTGCTGGAGGAGACGACCGTGGCCGGCGTCAAGTGGTTCAAGGCCGAGGCCAACATCCCGGTCAACCGCGGCGCCACGTTCACGGGCTACATCCACGGCAGTTTCTTCCGCATGATGACGGCGCAGGAGGAGGCGGACTGGCTCGTATCCAAGCCGCAGCCGTTCACCGGCGCCGCACCGACCGCGACCCCCGCGCCCACCCCGACGCCCACCCCCAGCGCCGCGGGCAGCTACGCGCTGGTCACCGCGGCCGGCGCCAACCTGCGCCAGGAGCCCGAGGGCGCCAGCCTCACCGCGCTGGCCCTCAACACGCTCGTGCGCGTGCTGGACGAGCCGACCGCATCCGTGCCCTGGTACCGCGTCGAGGCACCGGCGTACACGGGATACGTCCACAAGGACCACCTGCGCGTGCTCACCCCGGCCGAAAAGGAGGAGTGGGACGCCCAGCACGCGGTGACCCCCACCCCGCCGCCCCCCGGCACGGACGCCGCGGGCACGCTGGAGACCACGCTGGACGACGTCAACCTCCGCAAGACCCCCGGCGGCCTCTCCGTCTGGAAGTACCCCAAGGGCCGCAGGCTGCAGTACTACGGCGACATGGTATTCTCCGGCGGCTGGTACTGGGCCTACATCAAGGACGGCGCCCGCGAGGGGTACCTGCGCTCGGACTGCTACACCGTCATTTCCGGCAGCGGCAACGGCGCGACGCCCGGCCCCACGGCCACCCCGCAGGCGACCGGCGCGCAGGTGCGCATCACGCTGGGCGGCACCAACCTGCGCCAGGTGCCCGGCGGCACGGTGCTCGCCATCCTGCCCCGCGGCCGCGTCCTGCCCGCCTACGGCCTCCCGACCTCCTCCGGCGGGTACAACTGGGTCTACGTCTACGACGACGCCAGCCAGCACTTCGGCTACGTGCGCTCGGACTGCTATGAGTTCGTCGGCGGCGCGACGCCCGCGCCCACCCCGACGCCCGGCCCCGTCATCCCGCCGGTCGGCACCCTGACGCTGACCAAGGGCGGCGTCAACCTGCGCGCCACGCCCGGCGGCCTGGTCATCGCGACGCTGGAGAGCGGGCTGGGCCTGGGATACACCGGCTTCACGCAGGCCTACGGCTACACCTGGTCCCAGGTGCTCACGGCCTTCGGGAACGGCTCCGTCCGC
>DATHTQ010000130.1:0-4201 GCA_035463055.1 Candidatus Limnocylindria bacterium | reverse complement strand
GGCACCGTGGCGGGCGAGCACGAGGTGGGCTTCTACGGCCGCCACGAGGTCGTCACCCTCACCCATTCCGCGCCGAGCCCGCTCATCTTCGCCCTGGGCGCGCTGTCCGCTGCCGCGTGGCTCGCGGGCAGGGGCCCCGGGCTGTACGGCATGGACGACATGATGGGATAATCACCTGACGCAGAAGACCCGCCGGCAGCGCCGGCGGGTCTTTTCATCAGCCAGTATTTCCTAGAGGAAGAAGCGCGAGGCGACGGAGAAGAGGATGAACAGGCTCGCGGCGTCCACCAGGGTCGTGATGAGCGGGGACGCGGCGACCGCGGGGTCCAGCCCGACGCGCTTGGCCAGCAGCGGCAGCATGCTCCCGAAGCACTTGGCGATGATGACGGCCGCGTACAGGCTGCCGGATATCACGACGGCCAGCATCATGTTGGCCCCGTTGAGCAGCACCAGCCGCGCGAACGTGACGGAACTGAGGGCGAAGCCGATGATGAGGGCGACGCGGAACTCGGTCCACAGGACGCGCGGGGCGTCCGAGAACCGCACCTCCCCCAGCGCGATGCCCCTCACCATCAGGGCGGAGGCCTGCTGGCCGCTGTTGCCGCCCGTGTCCATGAGCATCGGGATGGAGGCGGAGAGCAGGATATTGACCGCGAGCACGCTCTCGAAATGCGAGATGATGGCCCCGGAAATGATGGCCGTGAACATCAGGATCATCAGCCACGGCAGGCGGTTGACGGCCAGGCGCAGAAGCCCCGTGTTGAAATAGGAGTTGTCCGCGGGCGCGAGGCCGGACATCTTCTCGATGTCCTCGGTGTTCTCCTCCTCGATGACGTCCATGACGTCGTCGCTGGTGATGATGCCGACCATGCGCCCCTCGCCGTCCACGACCGGGATGGTGAGCAGGTGGTACTTGCGCACGGTGTCCGCGACGATTTCCTGGTCGTCCAGGGTGCTGACGGAGATGATGCCCGGCTCCATGAGCTTGCGGAGGGACGTCTCCTCCGGCACGATGAGCGCCTTGTGCAGCGGGACGTAGCCGATGAGCCGGCGCTGGGCGTCCAGCATGTACAGGGTGTATACCGTCTCCTTGTCCACGCCGGTTTCCTGGATGCTGCGCAGCGCGTCGCGCACGGTCATCTCCGGCGTGACCTCGCAGTACTCGATGGTCATCAGCGACCCGGCGGAGTTTTCCGGGTACTTGAGGAACTGGTTGATGATGGCCCGCGTCTGCGGCTTCGTGTTCTGCAGCACGCGCTTGACCGCGTTGGCGGGCAGTTCCTCCAGGAAGTCCACCGCGTCGTCGACGAACATCTCGTCGATGAGGGTCGTGATCTCGGCGTCGGCGATGCTGTCCACCAGGGTCTGGCGCTGCTCGGCGTCCATATAGCTGAAGACGTCCGCCGACACGTCCTTGGGCAGGATGCGGAAGAGCAGCAGCAGCTTCTCCCGGTCCAGCTTCTTCATGTACCCCGCGATGTCCACGGGGTTGAGCATCATCAGCGCACCGCGCAGCTGCCCGTGGCGGTTCTCCGCGAGGAGCATGTCTATGCGCTTTTCAATTTCTTCCCAGTCCAAATCAATCACCTCCACTTCTTCTTGAAGCCCGCAAAAAGAAAGCCGTGCGGGAGAGCAAGTGCCGGCGACGTTGCGTACCGCAGGGATGCGCGGAGGGCGTCCAGCCCTAAGTGCGCGTCAAACCACGTCGGTACCCGGTGCAGGAGGAAGGGTTATGCGGGCAGCGCGTCATGGACGCGCCGTTGTCGCGGAACGCCTTCGCTGGCCTGGCACCTAACGCCGTCATCCATGAATGCCACCTCCTTTTTTGAATTGCCCTGATTATAGGGGGGAGGGCATGGCGTGTCAACTTTGCCGGGCGCGTCCGCCATGCTATAATTTCGCCGGAGGGACTATGCGGGTTTGCGGCGTCATCGCGGAATACGACCCTTTCCACAACGGGCACCAATACCAATTGGCGCAGGCGCGGGAGCGGACCGGGGCGGACTATTCGGTGTGCGTCCTGGGCTGCGCGTTCAGCCAGCGGGGCGACGCGATGCTGTTCTCCTCGCACGACCGGGCGCGCATGGCGCTGCTGGGCGGGCACGACCTCGTGCTCGGGATGCCGTTCAGCTTTTCCTGCGCGCAGGCGAACCGCTTCGCGCGCGGTGGCGTAGGCATCCTTAACGGCCTGGGTGTCGTCACGGATATCAGCTTCGGCTGCGAGACCGACAGGCTGGACCTCGTGTATGCCGCGGCGCGCCTGCTGGACGAGCCGGACGGCGCGTTCCAGGGCAGGCTGCGCCGGGGGCTGGACGAGGGCCGCTCGTTCGCGCACGCGCGGGGCGCCGCGCTGGAGGAAGCCTTCGCGGACGTCTCCCCCGCGCTTCTGCGCTCCCCCAACTTCATCCTGGGCGTATGCTACGTGCGCGAGCTGGCGCGGCTTCGAAGCTCCATCCGTGTGACCCCGGTCAGGCGCGAGACCGGCTACCACAGCCTGGAGGCGGGGCCGACCGCCAGCGCCAGCGCGGTGCGCGCGATGCTGCTGCGCGGGGACTTCGCCGGCGCGACAGAGGCCTGCCCGGGCACCACCGCGCGCGCCGTACGCGAGGCCATGGACGGCGGGCGCATGCACAGGCCCGATGCGCTGGACGCGGCGCTCATCGCCGCGCTGCTGCGGGCGCGCCCGGAAGACCTGCGCCGCTCGCCCGAGGTATCCGAGGGCCTGGAGGACCGCATCCTCGCGGCCGCGAGGGAGGCAACTGGGAGGGCGGGCCTGGCGGAGGCGGTGCGGACGCGCCGCTACCCCCGCCCGCGCGTAAGCCGCGCGCTGAGCCATGCGCTGGTCGGCGCCAATGTCTTCCCGCCGGAGCCCGCCTATGCCCGGCTGCTCGGCTTCCGGCGCGGCGCCGCGCCTTTGCTCCAGGCCATCGGGGGAAGGTTCCCGCTGGTCAGCCGGCCCGCGCGCAGCCCCTTCCCGGAAACCGCGCAGGACATGCGCGCCGAGGAGCTCTGGATGCTGGGCAGCGGGCAGGCCCCGGCGCAGGCCTGGCGAAACGGCGTCGTCATCATCGACTGAACGGAGGAAACCATATGCGAGACATCCACGTATCCGCCATCACCGAACTCACGGCGAAGCTGTTCCTGGAGGCCAACTACCGCGTGGGCCAGGACATCATGGACGGCCTGCGGGAGGCGGCGGCCACGGAGCCGTCGCCGCTGGGGAAGATGGTGCTGGAGGAAATCATCCAGAACGACATGGCCGGCGACGCGGAGGAGATGTGCGTCTGCCAGGACACCGGCATGTCGGTCGTCTTCCTGACATTGGGGCAGGATGCGCACGTCGTCGGCGGCAGCCTGGACGATGCGGTCAACGAAGGCGTGCGCAGGGCGTACAGGGAGGGGTTCCTGCGCAAGTCCGTCGTCGCGGACCCGCTGTTCGACCGCAAGAACACCGGGGACAACACCCCCTGCGTGCTGCACGTGCGCGTGGTGCCGGGGGACGCGCTGCGCATCCTCGCCATCGCGAAGGGGTTCGGGTCGGAGAACATGAGCGCGCTGGCGATGCTGACCCCGGCGGACGGGGTGGAGGGCGTCAAGCGCTTCGTGGTCAAGACCGTGGAGGACGCGGGGCCCAACGCGTGCCCGCCCCTGGTGGTGGGCGTGGGCATCGGCGGCAGCTTCGAGCTCGCGGCCCTGATGGCCAAGCGCGCGACGAGCCTGCCCATCACCCGCAGCCACAAGGACCCGCGCTACGCCGCGCTGGAGGAAGAGCTCAAGGAGGACATCAACCGCCTGGGCATCGGGCCCGCGGGGTACGGCGGGCGCACGACCGCGCTGAAGGTGCACGTCGTGACGGCCCCGACCCACATCGCGGGGCTGCCGGTCGCGGTCAACCTGTGCTGCCACGTCGCGCGGCACGCGGAGGGGGAGTTATGATCAAGGATGTGTATCTGCCGCTGACGCTGGAAACCCTGCGGGATTTGCGCGCCGGGGACCGGGTGCGGCTGTTCGGGACGCTGCTCACGGGACGGGACGCAGCGCACAAACGGCTCATCCCACTGCTGAATGAGGGCAGGGAACTGCCCGTTTCGCTTCGGGGGGACACCATCTACTACGACGGCCCCGCGCCCGCCAGACCGGGGCAGGCCGTGGGTTCCGCCGGGCCGACGAGCAGCTACCGGATGGACGCCTATACCCCGCC
>DATHTQ010000129.1:0-2467 GCA_035463055.1 Candidatus Limnocylindria bacterium | reverse complement strand
CTCGCCCCTTATCGAGGGGCTGGGGCTGTTCCTGCTCGGGCTGGCCGCCGTGCTGTGGCTGGTGGCGCTGTACCTGCGCCCGGTCCCGGTCACCCTGCCCAACGGGCACAGCGTGCCCAGGCCGCGCTCGCGCGTGCTGCTGGCGCTGGTGTTCCTCGTGCCGGTGGTGGGGCTGTCCCTGTACATCACGGACTTCGATGCGGGCATCATCGTGCGGCGCGGCCACTTCCTGACGGGCATCCTGGGGCAGATCTTCCAGCCCAACTTCGACTACTTCAACAAGGTGGGGCCCCCGCTGGTGGACACCATCCGCATGTCGCTGGTCGGAAGCGCGGTGGGCTCGTTCCTGTCGCTGCCCTTCGCGGTGCTCGCCAGCGCGAACATCAACAGCAGCAAGGTGGTCCTGTCGCTGCTGCGCATCGTCATCAACGTCGTGCGCACGCTGCCCACGCTCATCATCGCGTCGGTCAGCATGCTCATCTTCGGCCTGGGCACGTTCGCGGGCACGGTCGCCATCGGGTTCTTCACCTTCGGCGTGGTCGCCAAGATGCTCTACGAGAGCATCGAGACCATCGACATGGGCCCGTTCGAGGCGATGCAGTCCCTGGGCGCGTCGCGCTTCCAGGCGTTCTGGAGCGCGCTGATGCCGCAGATTTTGCCCACCTACCTCTCCCACGCGCTGTACAGCTTCGAGATGAACATCCGCGCCGCGTCCATCCTGGGCTACGTCGGCGCGGGCGGCCTGGGCATCCTCATCGCGGAGCGCGTGGGCTGGAGGGATTACCAGGGCCTGGGCACCGTGCTGCTCGCCCTGTTCGTGACCGTGCTGCTGATCGATAACCTGTCCGGCTACCTGCGCCGGAAACTCAGTTGAGGGAGACCGCATGAGCGCCATCACCCCGTCCCCGGGCATCCTCAAGGCGTATGACGGCAGGCCCCGCAACCGCTGGAAGGCCGTCGTCTCGTTCGCGGTGGTCGCCGCGGCGCTGCTGTGGTCGGCCCTGAACATCGAGTTCCGGGGCGTCACCTCCCGGGGCAGCGAGGCCGGCTACGGCATCCTGCACGGCATCTTCAACCCGGACACCAAGGTGCTGCTGGACACGAGCGCCACGGGCGTGGCCTACCTCCTGTTCGAGACCGCGGCCATCGCGCTGCTGGGCACGCTGTTCGGCGGCGTGCTCGCGATCCCCTTCGCGTTCCTCTCCTCCCACAAGATCGTGCCAAAGCCCGTCGCCTTCCTGGCGCGGTCCCTGGTCATGATGGTGCGCACCATCCCCAGCCTGGTCTGGGCGCTCATCTGGATCCGCGTCACCGGGCCGGGGCCGCTGTGCGGCGTGGTCACGCAGAGCGTGGTTTCCATCGGCATGATCTCGCGGATGTACATGACCGCCATCGACGACGTGGACACGCGCATCCTGGAGTCGCTGGACGCGATGGGCTGCACGCGGCTTCAGAAGATCCGCTACGGCATCCTGCCGCAGCTGAGCGCGAACATGGTGTCCACCCTCATCTACCGCTTCGACATCAACATCAAGGATGCGACGACGCTGGGCGTGGTCGGCGCGGGCGGCATCGGCGCGGTGCTCATCCAGGCGCTGTCCACCCGCCGCTGGGGCATCGCGGGGGCGTTCCTGACCGGGATGATCCTGCTGATGCTGGTCATCGAGTACTTCTCCACCCGCATGCGCAGGCGCCTGGCGCAGGGCGTCTGACGGGGAGAAAAGCGGACCGCGCGCGGTTAACCGGGCCACCCCCGGGGTATACATGGAGTAAGCCGGAGGGCTTTCAGAAAGGTGGAGGAAGCATGTCAGTCATCACGATCACAAGCGAAAACTTCGAGCGCGAGGTGCTTCAGTCGGACAAGCCGGTCCTGATTGATTTCTGGGCGGCATGGTGCGGCCCGTGCCGCATGGTCAGCCCCGTGGTCGAGGAAATTGCCCGTGAGCACGAGGAAATCAAGGTCGGCAAGGTCAACGTGGACGAACAGCAGGAACTGGCGCGCAGGTATCGCATCATGAGCATCCCGTCCCTGTACGTCTTCAAGAACGGCGAGGTGGCCAACAAGACGGTCGGCGCCGTGCCCAAGGCGAGCATCCTGGCGCTGCTGTAACGCGCGCCCGGACCCAAAAAGCGGCCCTTTGGCCGCTTTTGGCTATCAAGAAGGTCTTTCGGGACCTTTTTGATTTGGAGGATTGCTGCGGAATGTTTTCGCTGGTCGCGAAAACGCCCCGCGCGCGCATCGTCGCGGACTTCGCTCCGTTCGCGGCGGCTTTTCTTGAAAAGCCACCTCTCACACGCTGCATCGCTCCTCCTCTTCCTCCAAAACCTATCGGTTTTCTCGGGAAGGGGACGAAGCCGGGCGACTCGATTTCCATCGGTGGGCTGCCGCTCCCCGATTCCCCCGCTTCGCGTTATTGGTTAAGTATAGAAGAGTAAAACAAATTAAAGAACCCTTGTTTATTGATCA
>DATHTQ010000128.1:0-4983 GCA_035463055.1 Candidatus Limnocylindria bacterium | reverse complement strand
AACTGCTCCCTGAATCTGTCCGGCGAGGTTTTCAGCGCCCATATATTACCGCCATTTTACGCAATCGTTGCGCCCCGGGTAACATATCCCTATAATCATCCTGCTGCCGCACCACCGGCCCGAAGGAGACCGCATGAGCTTTGACCCCCGCGTCCCGGCCCGCCCGGAAGCCCCGCGCCAGGAGGCGCCCCGCCCCGCCTTCGACCCCCGCGCCCTGGTCTACGCGCTCAAGGAGAACGTGCGCCGCGTCATCGTCGGCAAGGACGAGGCCATCGAACTGACGCTCATCGCGCTGCTCTGCCGCGGGCACGTGCTCATCGAGGACGTGCCGGGTGTCGGCAAGACGACCCTGGCCGCGGCGCTGGCGCGCTCGCTGGACTGCTCGTTCAAGCGCATCCAGTTCACGCCGGACGTCACGCCCTCCGACGTCACGGGCTTCACGATGATGAACATGAAGTCCGGGGAGATGGAGTTCCGCCCCGGCGCGGTGATGACGCAGATTTTGTTGGCCGACGAGATCAACCGCACCTCGCCCAAGACGCAGAGCAGTTTGCTGGAGGTCATGGAGGAGGGGCAGGTGACCGTGGACGGCGTGACGCGGCCGCTGCCCCAGCCGTTCATGGTGCTGGCGACGCAGAACCCCATCGACTTCGTGGGCACCTACCCCCTGCCCGAGGCGCAGATGGACCGGTTCTTCCTGCGCGTGGTCATCGGCTACCCCTCCATCGAGGAGGAGATGGACGTGCTGGAGCGCTTCTCCGGCGCCGAGAGCCCGATGAAGGGCCTCAGGCCCGTGTGCGGCTCGCGCGAGATCCTCATCATGCAGGACATGGTGGGCAAGGTCTACTCCAGCCGCGAGGTGCGGGCCTACGTCGCCTCCATCGCGGCGGCGACCCGCAGCAACCCCGCGCTGCAATTGGGCGCGTCCCCGCGCGCCGCCATCGCCCTGGTGCGCGCCGCGCAGGCGTGCGCGGTCTTGGCGGGGCGCAACTACATCCTGCCCGACGACGTGCGCTACATGGCCCACAGCGTGCTGGCCCACCGGCTCATCCTGACGCCCGAGTCCCGCATGAAGGGCATCCACGCGGAGATGGTGCTCGACAGGCTCCTGGAAACCCTGCCGGTGCCCGGCGCGAAGGGATGACCGGCAGGCTCCTCTCCTTATTGGCGGTGCTGGTGGTGGCGGCGGCGAGCGCGCTGTCCCTCGGCGCGCCCATCTTTTATTTCATCGCGTATACGCTGCTGCTGATGCTGGTCTACGGGCTGCTCAGCTCCGTCCTCTCCCTCGCGCTCACGCGCGTGTGGCAGGCGGCGGACACCCCCCGGGTGGAGCGCGGGGGCGAGAGCGCCCTCACGGTGTCCGCCCTGAGCCGCAATCCCCTGCCCGCGGGGCCGGTCCTCCTGAAGCTGGCGCTGCCCGACGGCCGCGCCGAGGCCGCGCTGCGCCCGGGGTTCCTCCGCCCCAGGGAGGCGCGGTTCGACCTCGTGTTCCCCCACGTCGGCGTGTGGCCCTGCGGCGCGACGCGCATGTACGCGGGGGACGTCTTCGGCCTGTTCCGCCTGCCCAGGAACCTCCCCGGCCCGCTGCCGGAAATCGCCGCGCTGCCCCGGGGGTACGACCTCGCGCCGCTCAAGTTCGCGCGCATGGACGACGGGCGGGCGCTGCCCAACCGCTCCGGGGAGGACGTGACCTCGCCCGAGGACACCCGCGCCTACCGCCAGGGCGACCCGTTCAAGCGCATCCACTGGAAGCTGTCCTCCCGCAGCCGCGAGCTCATCGTGCGCCGCTTCGAGATCCCCGCGCCGCCTGACACCCTCATCCTCATGGACTGCACCCAGCCCGAGGGCGGCGAAGGCGTGCCGGAAGGGGCGCTGCGCCTGCGGGACACCCTGTGCGAGACGGCGCTGGCCGCCGCCGCGATGCAGATGGAGGGCGGGCACCCGGTGCGGGTGCCGCTGTACGGCGCGCGGGTCAGCGAGTTCACGGCCGACAAGCCCCAGGGCCTGCCGCTGCTCAAGGAAGAATTGGCCTGGCAAATATTCAGGGGCGGCGAGCCGTTCGACCGCGTGCTGATGCTGGAGATGCGCCGCATGCGCCGCACCGGGGCCGCCGTGGTCATCACGACGCGGCTGGACGCGATGGTCGCCGAAGGCGTATCGAACATCCGCCGCAGCGGCCCCAGCGTGCGCTTTTATTTGGTGACCTTCGACCCGGGGGACCAGAGATACGCCCCCTATATCGCCCGCATGCAGCGGGACATGACGGAAGTGCTGTATGTCACGCCCGCCTGACACCATCCGGTCCCGCCTGCCGGGGCTGCTGCTCAGCGCGCTCATCGCGTGGGCGCTGGCGCGGCCGCTGCTGTTCCTGTCCGGCCTCATGCAGGAGGAGCGTCTCGCCGCGCTGTACGCGCTGGGCGCGGCGCTGCTGGTCACCGCCGTCACCCTCATCCCGCCCAGGCTCATGTGGCTGGCGCCGGTGGGCGCGGTGGCGGCGCTGGTGCTGCCCGCGGTGTTCCTGCCCGGGTCACCCCCGGCGCGCGCGGGCGCGTTCTTCCGCTCGTTCCTCTCCGGCGCGATGCCGCTGGACGCGCTGCGGCTCTACGCGGACGCGCTGCTGCCGCTCATCCTGCTGCTGCTGGTCCTCTACGCGAGGCTGGCGATGGAGGGGGACCCGGCGTTCTCGCTGCCGCTGCTGGCGGTGCCCCCGGTGCTCACGTGGTTCCTAGGCGCGCGGGAGGGCGTGTGGCTCTACTTCCCCGCCGCTGCGTCCCTGCCGCTGCTGTACGCCTACATCCACCACCGCGAGCGCGGGCGCACCCGGACCGCCGCGTCGCCGCTGTCGCTGCCCAAGGCCGCGGCGGCGGCCCTCGCGCTGGCGCTCATCGCGTCGCTGCTGACGCCGCGCCTGCGCACGACGCTGCCGGAGGCCGAGCAGGCGGCGGACACGCTGCGCCAGGCCATCGAGGACAACCTGTTCTTCACGGGCCAGCGCACCGCGTTCTCGCTGGAGACCCAGGGCTACCAGCCCATGGGCGAGCGGGGCCTGGGCGGGCGGCCCACCATCAACAACTCCCCGGTCATGCTGGTGCGCGCGGGGGGCCCCACCTACTTGCGCGGCACGGTGCTGGACGAGTACACCGGGCGGATGTGGCGCAACACCCTGGCGGGCGAGCGCTACGCCTGGCTGTCGCCCTTAAGCCGCGCGCGGCGCGACGCGCTGTTCGACGAGGGCCTGCCCCCGGGCGGGGACGCCGGGGCGGCGCAGGGCTCCGCCGCGATGCTGGCGGACATGCCCTCCACCCTGTTCATCCCCCAGCGTTCGCGCACGCTGACCGTGGGCAGCGGCATGGTGCCCTACTTCAACGCCTCCACCGAGGTGTTCATCACGCGCGACCTGCGCGCGGGGGACGAGTGGTCGTTCCGGTTCATGCAGTTCGTCGCCGACGCTCCCGGCATGGAGGTTCCCCCGCGCACATCCGGCGCCCGCGGGCCGGGCCTCCCCCCGCAATATTCGTCCCTGCCCCCGCACCTGACCGCGCAGGGCCCCATCGCCACGCTGACGCGCTCCGTCATCGAGGGCGCGCCGGACCCGTACGCCCGCGCGGTGGCCATCATGCGGCACCTCAAGGCCAACTACGCCTACTCGCTGGAGGTGCCCAACCCGCCGGAGAACCTGGACTTCGCCTCGCACTTCCTGTTCGAGACGCGAAGGGGCTACTGCACCTACTTCGCCACCGCGATGACGGTCATGGCGCGCATGGCGGGCCTGAACGCGCGCTACGTGGAGGGGTTCCTGGCGCTCCCCGGCGAGGGCGGCAGCGTGACCGTCACCGGGCAGAACGCCCACGCCTGGACCGAGATTTGGTTCGACGGCCTGGGCTGGGTCACCTTCGACGCGACGCCCGCCCAGGGCGACGGCAGCAGCCAGAACCCCGCGGACGGCAGCAGCCCTCCGCCGGGCCAGCAGCAGCCTTCTCCCTCCCCTTCGCCATCGCCTTCCCCGTCGCCGTCGCCCTCCCCCTCGCCCGATCCGCAGGGCGGCGAGCAGCCCACCCCCTCCCCGGAGCCCGAGCCCGGCGCCACGCCGACCCCGCCCCCCGCGCCCGGGCAGGACCCGACGGACCCGACGCGGCCCGCGGGGGACGATTTCCCGTGGTGGTGGCTGCTCCTCGCCGCGCTGCTGGCGCTTACGGCCTGGCGCATCATCGCGGTGAACCCCTCCCGCCGCGCGCGCAAGGCGGCTACGCCCGCCCAGGCGTTCCTGCTGTGGCGCGGCGCGCTGATGGAGGCGCTGTCTGAAAGGGACGCGGGCCCCAGGGACGGCGAGACCGCCCTGTCCCACGCCGCGCGCTTCGGCAACGAGCCGCGCCTGCTGCCGCTCGCCGAGGTCTACAGCGCCAACGTGTACGGAAAGGCCGCGCCCGACGCGAAGGCCGCGGACCTCGCCCGCGAGACGTACCTGGACACCCACCGCACCCTGACGCCGGTGCAGAAGGCGAGGCTGGCGCTTAAGAGGGCGTTCGAGCCGCCGGTAAGGTATTTACGGGAGATTCCGGGGAGGATTGGCGCAGCGATGCGCCGCGCAGTGCGGATAGGCCGCAAAAACTGATAAACGAATACCAAGCCGACGCCCCCCCGCCGGGGCGTTTCCTTTTGCACGCTATAGGGATGGGTGAGTGCGCCCCCGAAGTTGACACGCCTTGCTTACGGGACTACACTGCGCCTGAAAGATACAAGCCATGCCCGAAAGGGCCAAACCGGACACGCTCACTTCCTTCCATAGACGGACAGACCCTTCCCTCCCTGCTCATACGGACCGGAACGGCGTGCCCCCGCGGCCGCGGCGTTTCGCGTCCCGGCGCCCACATACCTGCGAAAAAGGATTCCCATGCACGGTCTCCTTGCCGCCATCCGGCCAGGCCCGGCGGCATTCTCCGCGGAGGCGGGCGCGGCATTCACGTCCATGGGCACCCGGGTGGA
>DATHTQ010000127.1:0-3266 GCA_035463055.1 Candidatus Limnocylindria bacterium | reverse complement strand
GAGTGGGCGAAGATCCGCGTCGGCACCCGGGTTGGCTACGTCGTGTGCGCCTACCTGCGCTTTGACGCCGCGCTCACGGCAGCCCCTACGGCGTCCCCGTCCGCGTCGCCGACGCCCGCGCCTTCCGCCAGCCCCAGCCCGACACCCGCCGTCCCCGCGGGCGAGACGGTGGTCGGCGAGGCGGTCGTGGTCACCCAGAACGGCCGCACGCTCAACTTCCGCTCCACAGCCAGGGTCGCCGACAACGTCATCGGCCAGATTCCCGCCGGGGAGGTCCTGCCGGTCCTTTCCAAGGGGTCTGAGTGGTGCAGGGTGCTCTACGGCGGGAAAGCCGGGTACGTGATGACATCCTTCCTCGCGTTCGCGGGGCCGACCGCGTCGCCATCCCCACTCGCCTCGCCCACGCCGACCCCCGAGCCGGAGGTAGAGGTCTTCCCCCGCACGCTGAAGCTGGGGATGGCCGGGGACGACGTGAAGGAACTGCAGGGGAGGCTTATCGCCCTCAAGTACAACTGCCGCGTGAGCGGCACCTACGACGACATGACCAAGGCCGCGGTCACCGAGTTCCAGCGCATCAACGCGCTGACCGCCGACGGCATATTCGGCCCCACCAGCGCGCAGACGCTGCTGGGCGCCCACGCCAGGCCCGCGGACAGCCTGCCCCTCATCTACAAGACGCTGCGCATCGACAACGCCGACCCGTCCGGGACGAGCGACATCGCGGACCTGCAGGCGCGGCTCAAGGAACTGGGCTACCCCATATCCGTCAATGGGCGGTTCGACATCCCTACGCACCAGGCGGTCGTGGGTTTCCAGCAAAGAAACGCGCTGCCCATCACCGGCATCGCCAACGCGCAGACCCAGGCCGCGGCCTTCGGCTCCGCCGCGAAAGGCTATGCCACCCCGGTCACGGGTATATCCGCGGACGAGGGGCGAGGGGGCGGGCCTGCCACGTCGCAGGTCAAGCTGCTGCACTGGTTCAACGAAGTGAAGCCCGCCGCATCAGCGGGCCAGCAGGCGACGGTGCACCACCCCGCCACGAACTCCACCTTCACCGTCCGCTTCTATTCCATGGGCCACCACGCCGACAGCGAGCCGCTGACCTGGCGCGACACGCAGATCATGAACCGCGCCTTCGGCGCGCCGTCGTGGAACATCAACGCAGTCTACGTGCAATTGCCCGACGGCAGGTGGTCCCTGGCCGCGATGCACAACCGGCCTCACCTGACCGGCGCCATCAGCGCGAACGGGTTCGGCGGGCACCTGTGCATCCACTTCCTGCGCGACACCGCGGAGGTCATGGCCAACGACCCGGATTACGGCGCGTCCAACCAGAGGGCCATCCGCAAGGCGTGGCTCGGGATGACCGGCGAGGCCGTCGAGTAGGGGAACACGGAAGGACTATCAACATAAGAAAAGAGGCCGTTCCCGGCCTCTCTTTTGCGCCCGAACAACGCTTTACCTCGCGAGCATCATCGCCAGCAGGATGACCAGGCCCAAGGCGAACAGCAGCAGGCTGAACGACAGCGTGCGCTGGAAGCGCCGGAAGGTATCCTTGGCCGCCGCCCATGCGCCGGCGTACAAGGCAACGTAATCCCTTTCGGGCGGCTGCATGCCCAGCGCGCGGCGCGTGCCCGCTGTCAAAGCGTTCGCAGTGCGGCCCAGGGCAAAGGTCACGCGGTTCCCCGTGGTGGGGACGGGCGCATGTTCCTTCCGCGGCCGGTAGACCGTCTTCATCAGGAACAGGCTGAACGACTCGGTCACCGCCTCCAGCACGCGGGAAAAGAAGGTCATGCCAGCGTAGAACGCCCCGAACATGATGTCCATGATGTGGTCGAACGCTTCCGCGGCTCCGCGCCCCAGGCGCATGAACAGGCGGATGACCCACACCATCACATGGTCGAACGGCTCGGAGACGAGGTATCCCAGGCGCACGGCGCCCTTCACCGCGGGGCGGTAGACAAGTTCCTCCAGGTCGAGCCAGCGCGGCCAGCGGTTGACGTACCGGAGGGCGCCCTGCGTGTCCCTTTCGGCAAGCCAACCGCGCGCCACCGTCAGGTATAGGACCACGCCGATGGCGACCGACTTCGCGGCCCCGGAGAGGTTGGCCCAGGTCAGGTAATGCACCGCGTGCTCCGGCGCGTGCGCGCGCAGGAAGGGGAGGGCGCGGTTCGCGATGGCGGTCAGGGGCCCTTCCGGCCAGATGCCGAGGGCCAGCAGGACAAGCGCTGCGGACCCGACGGCGGCCGCCTGGAGAGCGTTCATCCCATGCCCCTTGCGGGCATGGCCCTTTTTAGGCGCCGGGGGCTTCTGCACGAACAGGGCGATGAACAGCTTGAGCATATAGCACAGCGTGATGCCGCCGGAAAGCAGGAACACCCACTCCGCCGCCTGGTAGGGCAGCGTATCCAGGTGATGTTCGTGCAGGTGCTCGATGTACTCGACCAGGCTCTCGTGCAGCAGCGTCTTGCTCGCGTACCCCGAGAACAGCGGGATGCCGCTGATGGACGCCGCGCCGGCCAGGAAGCTGAGCGTCAGGACGGGCTTGCCGCGCCCGTACCCGCGGATGTCGTTGAGGTCCAGGCTGTGCGCGCCCAGGTATACCGCGCCGGCGCACAGGAACAGGACGAGCTTGATGAGGCTGTGGTTGACCATGTGCAGCACGGTGCCCTGCGCCGCCAGCGCGTTGTGCTCGCCCAGGAGGCTCTGCATACCGACGCCGAAGAGGATGAAACCGATCTGGCTCATGGACGAGCAGGCCAGCGTGCGCTTAAGGTCCACCGAGAACAAAGCCAGCACGGCGCCCAGCAGCATGTTCGAAAGGCCCAGAATGAGCAGCAGGTTGCCCCACAGCGCGCTTTCATGGAACATGCGCGTGGAAATCGCGAGGATGCCGAACACGCCCACCTTGGTCAGGATGCCGGACAGCAGCGCGCTGGCGGGCGCGGGGGCGACGGGGTGGGCCTTGGGCAGCCACACGTGCAGCGGGACCATGCCCGCCTTCGCGCCGAAGCCCGTCAGGATGAGCAGGCCCGGGACCAGCAGCGCGCCTTCGCCCGCGTGGTGCGCGGCCTCGGCCAGTTCGTAGAACTTCAGCGTGTGCAGGCGCTGCTGGAGCATCATCAGGCCCATCAGCATCACCATGCCGCCGAAGATCGCGATCGCGAGGTAGGTCTGCCCGGCGCGGATGGCGCCCGGCGTCTCTTCGTGGACGACCCAGGCGGAGCTGGTGAAGGACAATACCTCGAAAAACAGGAACGCCGTGG